>JAJFGI010000394.1 GCA_021776215.1 Kiloniellaceae bacterium
CGTTCCAGGCCATCAGGTCGTTCATTCCCTGGCGCTCGCCCAGCATGTATTCGCGCACCAGCCGCGACCAGATCAGATCGTTGGACCGCAGGAGTTGGAAGGCGCCGGCCATCTGATAGCCGTCCAGGAATCCCTGGTCCCACATCATGTTTTCCAGATAGGCCACCTCGCTTTCCCGGATGAAGAGCATCAGCTCGCCGGCCTCGGTGAAATCGACCTGAGTGGCGAGCGTGGTCATGGTCGCCAAGCGGTCATCGCCGTCTCGGGCCATCGCGGCCGCCGCGATCGACAGCAGCGTGCCCCCCAGGCAATAGCCAACCGCGTGAACCTTGCGATCGGGAACGATCGTGGAGACGGCGTCGAGGGCATCCATGATGCCGAGCCGGCGATAGTCCTCCATACCCAGCTCGCGATCCTCCGACGTCGGGTTGCGCCACGAGACCATGAAAACCGTATGGCCTTGGTCGACCAGATACTTGACCAGGGAGTTGTGCGGCGAGAGATCCAATATGTAGTATTTCATGATCCATGCCGGCACGACGAGAACGGGTTCCGGATAGACCTTGTCCGTCGTCGGCGCGTACTGGATCAACTCGATCAGGTGGTTGCGGTAGACGACCTTGCCCGGCGTGACGGCGACGTTCCGACCGACTTCGTATGCGTCCGCGCCGACCGGCCTCTTGCCGGCGAGGGTCCTTTGCCAGTCCTCGATGAGGTTTCGGGCGCCTTGGACCAGGTTCATGCCGCCCTTCTCCAAGGTCGCCTCGAGGATTTCGGGGTTGGTCCACATGAAGTTGGACGGGGCATATCGATCGAGCATCTGCCGCACCAAGAAGGATATCGCCCGCTCGTCCTGGTCCGAGAGGCCGTCGACATCGGTCGCCGCGTTGTGCCACCACTGCTGCGTGAGCAGGAATGATTGATAGATCATGTTGTAAGGCCATTGGCGCCAAGCCTCTCCCGAGAACCTGCGATCCTGGGGAAGCGGCTCGATGCAGGGCGGTGTTGCCGGGTCGGCCGCGACCTGCCCCGCGTGGAGCATCAGGCGCGCGAGCTTTCGGCTGGCCTTTTCGGCCAGTTCCAAATTCTTCCCCGGGGAAAGAGCCATGTGCGCGAGCCAGTCGACATAGAGGCTCGTGAGCCCGGCCGGGGACAGGCCGTTGGTCAGCCGCGCCAGGTTCGCCTTGAAGGCTCGGTCGATGGCCCGAGCCGTATAGTGGCCGGGCGGCGGCCGGTCGAGCGAAACGGCCGGCGGCGCCACGGGCGCAGAACGCTTGGGTTGCCGGGGCCGTCGTCCACCAGTGGCTTCGGATGCCCCCGATTCCACCGCGGTCGTGGCACGCGATTTTGCCGATGGGTTGCCGATGGCACGCCTCAGCGGCACCACGGCGTGCGGGCTCGTCTTGCGATGCCTAGCCGGTCGGAGTTTCGATTGCATGCTGATTTTCTCCCAACTCTCAGGAGGCGGCGCCCGGCGATGTTTTCGAATGGATTGGTCCGGCCCAGAACGCCGTCCATACACGCGACGAGGCCCCGCACCTTTCCGCCGAGGTTACGTCACCGTTGTAGTACTGAAAATGCTGCGCCGCGGCATTGATTCAAGTCAAGTGAGCCAGCTCCGGCCCGCACCCCTTCAAACCGACGCGACTTGCTCTTAAACCGATATTATCTCATTCTGATTCGGCAAACATTGGCAGAGCAAGCCACCGATCCGTGGGAGGATATACGATGACCAGGTGTGGCCAACTTCTAGTTGTAGTAGCAGGTTTACTTATGGGTACCGCGGCCGTTTCGCTCGCCGACACGACCGAGGTCAAGTGGCAGGACACGGTAACCGTTGCCAAAACGGGCACGCACTGCGTCGACGATCCGAACTGCTTCAATCGTTATCACCCGGCGATTCCGCCGATCTCGCGGGCCAAACCCGGTCAGATGATCGTGTTCCAGACGCGCGACGCCCTGGATTCCGACCTCACACTGGACTCCAACGCCGACGATCTGGCGGCGGTCGATCTCAACCTGGTGCACCCGATGACCGGGCCCGTCCATATCGAGGGCGCGAAGCGCGGCGATGTTCTTGCCATCACCCTGGTCGATATCGTGCCCGACGAATATGGCTACACGGTCATCGTTCCCGGCTTCGGCTTCCTGCGCGATATTTATACCGAGCCCTTCTTGGTCAACTGGAAGTTGTCGCGCACCCATGCCGTCTCCGACCAGATGCCCGGCGTCAAGGTCCCCTACGAGGCCTTCATGGGTTCGGTCGGCGTGCTGCCCGGCGCCCCCGAGGTCAAGGACTGGCTGGCGCGCGAAACGGCGCTGGGCTCGGCCGGCGGCGTCGCTCTGCCGCCGCAGCCGACGGGCGCCCTGCCGACCGCGGTCTGCGGCCCCGAGGGGTCGAACAAGACCGAGTGCCTGCGGACCATTCCGCCGCGCGAAAACGGCGGCAACATGGACGTGCAGCAGATGCAGATCGGCACCACCCTGTTGCTGCCGTGCTTCATCGACGGCTGCGGGCTGTTCGTCGGCGACGTGCACTATGCGCAAGGCGACGGCGAGGTTTCAGGCACCGCCATCGAGATGGGCGCGGTGGTCACAGTGCGAACGGAGATCCGTGAAGGCCAAGCCGCGGTCATCAAGGGCCCGGAGGTCGAGGGTGGGCCGCAGATCCGGAACATGGAGCCCACCAAGTTCTACCAGACCATCGGCCTGCCCCTGAAACAGTCGGGTGTGGTGCCGACGCAATATACCTATCTGGAAAGCAAGAAGATCACAGATCTGAGCAACCTGTCCGAGGATCTGACGCTCGCCGCGCGCGATGCGCTGATCAAGATGATCGACTATATCCAGCGCAAGCATGGCCTCAGCGCCGAACAGGCTTACATTCTGGCCAGCGTCGCGGTCGATCTGCGCGTCGGCCAGGTGGTCGACGTGCCCAACTATATCGTCACCGCCGTGCTCAAGGAGGACGTGTTCGACGAGTGATTCGGCGGCGGCGACTCCTCAAGGTCGGATTGGCCGCCGCGGCAGGGCTGCTGCTCGGCGGTCATACCCCCTACCAGCAGTGGGTCGTCTACCGCCGCAAGCATCTGTTGATCGGTTGCCACAAGGCCGACCCGCGCACGTACGATCTGGCCAAGCAGACCGTGGCGCTGCTGACCGAGCATCTGCCGGCAGCGAAGGCGCGCGTCGCCCGCGCCCCCGATGCCGGGCGGCTGGCCAGTTTGCTCGGTACCGGGCAGTTGGACGTATCCATCCTGGATAGGGCGGACACCGCAGCGATGTCGCAAGGACTCGGCGCGTTCGCGCCCTACGGCCAGACGGCGCTGCGCGTTCTGATACCGCTCGACGATCGCATCCTGGTCGCGCGGGCCGATTTCCCGGTTCGCTATGCCTGGCTGCTGACAGGGGCGCTCGCCGGCACCGAGTTGGCCGCCGCTCCCGATGTCGCAGCCGAGCACGGCGTGCCGTGGCATCCCGGCAGCGTCGATTTCCTGCAGGGGCGCCCCGAACCCGGCGATGATTAGATGCGTTCTCTGGACAATGCTGCTGCTCGGCCTGGCCGGCGCGGCGCGGGCCCACGATCCCGGAATGACCGTGGCCACCATTGTCGTCGACACGGCGCAGACCACCATCGAGATATCAGTCAAGGGGGCCGATCTCGCTGAGGCGACCGGGCTTGACCTGCTCGACGGCGACGGCTTGGTCGATCCCGAGCGGCTGGACAGGGCGAGGCCGGCGATCGGCGATCATCTGCGGGCGGTGACGGCGATCGAGGCGGCTGGCGCCTCGTGCCCCCTCACCCTCGACAGCGCCGCCGCCGCCGACGATGGCGTTCTCCTCATTCTACGGTCGCCCTGCGGGGCCGCAACCGCGGGCCTTGTCTACCGCACCCGGCTTCTGCAGTCGATCCGGCCCGGCACCATACAGAACGTCCTCCTGGTCGCGGGCGACGATGCTGTACCGGTCGCCCTCGAGCGCGGCAACGACACCCTTGAACTCGGCCGGCCGGTGCCACCGTTCGAGGTTTTCACCCGCTATGTCGTCGCCGGCGCCGGGCACATTTTCATCGGCTTCGATCATCTCGCGTTCCTGCTTGCGCTCCTGCTCTGGGCCCGGCGTCTTTGGGCGGTGGTCAAGGTGGTTACCGCCTTCACTCTCGCCCACACGGTGACCCTCTCGCTTGCCGTCCTCGATGTCGTCAATCTGCCGGCAAACCTGGTGGAGCCGCTGATCGCCGCGACTATCATCGCCGCCGCGGTCGAGAATTTTTTCAACAGAAATGTGGAGGGGCGGTGGAAAACGGCTTTCGTCCTCGGCCTGATCCATGGCTTCGGTTTCGCCGGCGCGCTGACCGCGTATGGCCTGCCTCGGGACGCGCTGCTCGTTGCGTTGGCCTCGTTCAACATCGGCGTCGAGGTCGGCCAATTGGCCGTGGTCGCCATGATGCTCTTGGCGCTGGTCCTGATCGACCGGATGACGTATCCCGGTTCCGAGGCGGCCCGACGGCCGGCCCTGGTCTACGGCCTCTCGACACCGATCGCTTTGCTCGGCGGCTATTGGCTAATCGAGCGCACCCTGCTCTCCTAGCTAACCCCAGATTATCGACTTAAGGAAATCAAACATCGCAGAGAGATCGTTGTAGGGCCCGTCAAATGGTCAAGCTTCAAGGTGCGAATGACGTGTTTAGGAGGGATACTCCGGTTGAAGCCACGAAACTCAGACACTAAACTGTTGGACGATAAACGGGCGATCCGGCAGACGAACGAGCGAGGCGTCATGATAAGCGAGTTGAATAGAGAGGCGAGTGGCACGGTGGTTCGGCTGGAGGCCGCGCAAGCCGCATTGCGCGACCATTTCCTCGGCTGGCAGTGCCGACTGCGCCAGATTTCGGTTCGCAACGCGGGCGGGCGGCCGACCCCGGGCATGCGTCCGCAACTGTACCTCGAGGGCACGGCCGAGGCCGTCGGCCGAATCACGGTCCTGCTTGTCAAGAAGCAGCCAAGCGAGGCGACCGCCCAGTTCCGGCATATGGTAAAGCGGACCCAAGACCCTGTGGTTCGCTATGATGATGCCCTGCAAACACTCTCCGCGGTGTACTACCAGCGGCCGAAGGAGTTCTCCGATGAATTGACCGCGCTGTTCGGCCCAGGCTCCGATGTGGCCACGCGTCTGATCGAGACCGGCCATTGCGTGCTCGAGTTCGAGCAATACAATCAGCACTACCGCCTGCCCTGCACAACGCGCCCATTGCCCGAGAACCATCCCGGCCATCAGGCAACCTACTGGCACAATGCATTGTTCAATTCGGCGATGCCGGGGGCCGTGCAGGTGATCGCGTTCCAGCCCGATTGGCAGCACGCCGAAGCCAACCCGCCGGTCGTATGAGCGCGCCCGGCTGACCGCCGACCCGATGCTGCGACCGACGTTCAGGGGGGAGCGCCGGACGGCTTTCCGACGGTTTTCACGGCCGATTCCAAAGGAATGCCCCGCAGGCGTCGGCCGGCGGGGCAAGCAAGGCTCGTGAGTCAGGGAGAAATTAGAACTTCCGATACGCCTTGTTGAGCTGGATCAGGGGATGACGCTCCGACATCTGGAACTTGATCAGCAACTCGCGCGCGATCATGTCGCGATCCTGCTGATTGTCCGGCAGATCCAGATCGTCGGGGACGGATACCCAGCCGTTGATGTTTCGGTCGAACACGGCCGGCTTGTTTTCCTCGTATCCCATGTGGACGTCCTCGAGCCAATTCAGGTCGTCCCAGCCCATGAACTCAATGTACTTCTTGAGGAAGGGCGTCAGCCGGTCGTAGTCCGGCACGAGATTCACATCGTAGCGATAGCCGATGTGCTGGCCGATCAGCCTCTCGCGTTCGGTCTCGACACCGTCGCTCTTAAGATAGTGATCGACGTCCAAGTCTCGCTTGTCGGTCATGGTCGCCTCCTAGTAACGCGTCATGTCGGGCCGACCGACGGTATGTTGCGAGCCGGCAAGGGGCACCATGGCGAGCGCCGAGGCCTCCATGGTGAGCGCCGCCAAGTCCTCGGGCTCGAGCGAATGCACGTTCGTCTTGCCGCAGGCACGTGCCATCATCTGGCATTCGATGGCCAGCGTGTGCAGGAAGTTATAGACCCGCTCGGCCGCTTCGTCGGGATCCAGCCGTTTGCGCAGTTTCGGATCCTGCGTCGCCACGCCGACCGGGCAGCGGCCAGTGTGGCAGTGGTAGCAATATCCGGCTTCGACACCGATCTCGCTCTCGAAGTCGGCCTCCGGAATATCCTTGTTGCAGTTGAGCGCCATCATGACCGAGTGGCCGATGGCCACCGCGTCCGCGCCCAGGGCCAGCGCCTTGGCCACGTCGCCCCCGTTGCGGATGCCGCCCGCGTAGACGAGGGAGATCTCGCCCGACTTACCGAGGTCATTGAGCGCCTTGCGCGCCTGGCGGATGGCCGCGATGCCCGGGACACCCGTCTCTTCGGTGGCCAGATGCGGACCGGCGCCCGTCCCCCCCTCCATGCCGTCGATATAGATGCTGTCCGGCCCGGTCTTGACGGCCATGCGCACGTCGTCGTAGACGCGCGCCGCCCCCAGCTTCAACTGGATCGGAATCTCCCCGTTCGTCGCCTCGCGGATTTCCTGAATCTTCAGGGCCAGATCGTCCGGCCCCAGCCAATCCGGGTGGCGCGCCGGCGAACGCTGGTCGATGCCCGCCGGCAGCGAGCGCATCTCGGCCACCTGGTCGGTCACCTTTTGCCCCATCAGATGGCCGCCCAAGCCGACCTTGCAGCCCTGGCCAATGAAGAATTCGCAGGCATCGGCCAGGCGCAAGTGGTGCGGATTGAAGCCGTAGCGCGATTGGATGCACTGGTACAGCCACTTTTCCGAGAAGCGCCGCTCGTCCGGGATCATCCCGCCCTCGCCGGATCAGGTCGCCGTTCCGGCCATCGTGGCGCCGCGGGCCAAGGCCATCTTCGCCTCGTAGCTGAGCGCACCGAAGCTCATCCCGGTCACGTAGATCGGGATATCGAGCTCCAGCGGCCGCTTGGCCTTGGGTCCGATGACGGTCTTGGTCAGACACTTCTCGCGGTAGCCTTCGATCACGAACCGGGTCAGCGTACCGGGCAAGAACGTCAAGTCGTCCCAGGACGGGATCTTCTTGAAAAGCGAAAAGCCCCGCATCCG
>JAJFGI010000395.1 GCA_021776215.1 Kiloniellaceae bacterium
GGCGATTTCGCGGGGCAGGTCGTGGTGCTCAACTTCTGGGCGACCTGGTGTCCCCCGTGCATCCGCGAGATGCCCTCCCTCGACCGCATGCAGGCCGAGTTGCGTTCCGAGGGTCTGGCCGTGGTGGCGGTGTCCATCGACCGTGACGGCGCCGCGATCGTGCAGCCCTTCGCCGCGCGGCTGGGTCTCGAGCAACTTGGGCTTTATCTGGATCCGAAAGGCACCTTGGCCAAGGCCTTCGGCATCACCGGGCTGCCCACGACGTTCCTGATCGATTCGGACAGCCGCATTGTCGGCGCCTTGCAGGGATCGGCGGAATGGGATTCGCCCGAAGCCCTGGCCCTCCTCCGCCACTACCTGGCGGACCGGCCGCAACCGGACAAGCAAAGCGCCGCGACGAACTAGCGCGTCGGCACCGGGGTATCGCCGGAGTAGTCGTAGAAGCCGCGGCCGGCCTTGCGGACGAGCCAGCCGGCCTCGACGTATTTGACCAGCAGCGGGCATGGCCGGTACTTGGAATCGGCCAGGCCGTCGTAAAGGACGTGCATGACCGCCAGGCAGGTATCCAGGCCGATGAAGTCGGCCAGCTCCAGGGGCCCCATGGGATGGTTGGCGCCCAGTTTCATCGCCGTGTCGATGGAATCGACCGAGCCGACCCCCTCGTACAGCGTATAGACCGCCTCGTTGATCATCGGCAGCAGGATGCGGTTGACGATGAAGGCCGGGAAATCCTCCGACGTGGCCGAGGTCTTGCCCAGCTTGGCCGCGAGGTCGCGGATGGCTTGGAACGTGGGCTCCTCGGTGGCGATGCCGCGAATCAGCTCGACCAGCTTCATCACCGGCACCGGGTTCATGAAGTGCATGCCCATGAAGCGCTCCGGCCGGTCGGTGACCGCCGCCAGACGGGTGATCGAGATCGACGAGGTGTTCGAGCAGATGATCGCCTCGGGCTTGAGATGCGGGCACAGGGACTTGAGGATTTCGCGCTTGATCTCCTCGTTCTCCGTGGCCGATTCAATG
Source organism: Kiloniellaceae bacterium (assembly GCA_021776215.1). GTDB lineage: Bacteria > Pseudomonadota > Alphaproteobacteria > Kiloniellales > J153 > JAJFGI01. The sequence goes on from JAJFGI010000395.1 coordinate 1,021, forward strand.
ACCATGTCGCAGTCGGCAAACTTGGCGAAATCGGTGCTGGTGGTGATCCGGGCCAGGGCCACGCTCTTGTCCGCCTCGCTGATGCGCCCGTGACCGATCTGCCGGTCCATGTTGCGGGCGATGGTTTCCAGGGCGCGCTCGAGCTGCTCCTCGCCCACGTCCGACAGGCGCACGTCATAGCCCGCCAGGGCGCAGACATGAGCAATGCCACTGCCCATCTGGCCGGCGCCGATGACGCCGATACACTTGATGTCGATATCGCCGCTGCCGGCGCTCGCTTTTTCGGACATGGGCCTCGAACCGTTGTGCCGCGATTGCATGGTCGTCGACGCCTAACCCAGCGCCTTTTCCAATTCGGGCAGAGCCTGGAATAAATCGGCGACCAGGCCGTAGTCGGCGACCTGAAAGATCGGCGCCTCCTCGTCCTTGTTGATCGCCACGATGACCTTGGAATCTTTCATGCCGGCCAGGTGCTGGATGGCACCCGAGATGCCGACGGCAATATAAAGCTCCGGCGCAACGACCTTGCCGGTCTGGCCGACCTGATAGTCGTTGGGTACATAGCCGGCGTCCACGGCGGCGCGGCTGGCGCCCACGGCGGCGCCCAGCTTGTCGGCGATCCGCTCGATCATGGCGAAGTTCTCGCCGCTCTGCATGCCGCGCCCGCCGGAGATGACGATGCCGGCGGTAGTCAGCTCCGGTCGCTCGGACTTGGTCAATTCCTGACCCAGGAAGCTGGCCAGGCCGGTATCCCCGGTCGCCGCCACGGCCTCGACCGGGGCCGAGCCGCCATCGGCCGCCGCCGGGTCGAACGCGGTGGTGCGCACGGTGATGACCTTGATCGCATCCGCCGACTGCACGGTCGCCATGGCGTTACCCGCATAGATGGGACGGACGAAGGTATCCGGGCTGTCGATGCCGCTGATATCCGAGATCTGCTGCACGTCCAGCAGGGCGGCGGCGCGCGGCATCACGTTCTTGCCGAAGGTCGTGGCAGGCGCCAGCACGTGGGAATAATCCGGCGCCAGCTTGGCGATCAGCGGTGCCAGGTTCTCGGCTAGGCCGTGCCCGTATTCGGGCGCATCGGCGCACAGCACCTTGGCGACTCCGGCGACCTTGGCGGCGGCTTGCGCGGCGCCGGAACAGTCGGCGCCGGCGACCAGCACGGCGATCTCGCCGCCCAGCTTGCCCGCGGCGGTGACGGTAGTCAGGGTGGCCGGCTTCAGGCTTGCGTTATCGTGTTCGGCGACGATGAGAATGGACATCAGATGACCTTCGCCTCGTTCTTCAGCTTATCCACCAGTTCGGCCACGTCGGCCACCTTGACCCCGGCCTGGCGCGCGGGCGGCTCGACGATCTTGAGCACGGTCACGCGAGGGCTAACGTCGACGCCGAGATCCTCGGGGGTCAGGGTGTCGATCTGCTTCTTCTTCGCCTTCATGATGTTGGGCAACGAGGCATAGCGCGGCTGGTTGAGGCGCAAATCCACGGTCAC
>JAJFGI010000396.1 GCA_021776215.1 Kiloniellaceae bacterium
TCCAGGAGTGCCACCGCTGCGGCATTCGGGCGGCCATCGTCATCACGCAGGGATTCGCCGATGCCGACGCCGAGGGGCAGCGGCTGCAGAGCGACCTGACGGATTTTGTCCGGACTAGCGGCCTGCGTGTTCTCGGGCCGAATACCATCGGCGTGGCGAATGCCCGCGACAGCTTCACCTCGTCCTTCATCGAGCTGCACAAGGACGATAGCCCCATCGGCCAGGTGGCGCAGTCCGGCCTGTTCATGATGGGCCACCACCTGATCAACAATGAGCCGGCCGGCTTCTGCAAAGCCGTCGATCTTGGCAATGCCAGCGACATCGGCTTGATCGACGTGCTGGAATACTACGAACAGGACGGAGACGTGCGCGTCATCCAATGCCACCTAGAGAGTGTTTCCGACGGCACCGCTTTCGTCGAGACCGCGTCACGGATCTCGCGCGACAAGCCGATCATCGTCCTTAAGGCGGGCAAGAGCCAGGCAGGGCAACGGGCCGTCGCGTCGCATACGGGTGCCGCCGCCGGCGAAAGTGAGGTCTACCGCGCGGCCTTCCGCAAGGCCGGGGCGGTGATCGCGGAGACCGCCGAAGACCTGCGCCTGCTGTCAAAGGCGTTCGCGACCTATCGCACGGTCAAGGGCCGGCGCGTCGCGGTCATGACCTTCTCCGGCGGGGGTGCGATTCTTGCGATCGACGCGATCGAGGCGGCCGGACTCACTCTCGCCAGTCTGTCGGAGGTCACCCGGAGCGCGCTGCAAGCCCTGCTGCCGTCCTGGCTGAGCGTGGACAACCCGGTCGATGTCTGGATCCCGATCTCGTCCGACTTCGATCGCGCCTTTCCGCTGATCCTGGAGACGCTCCTCCAGGACCCGGGGGTGGATGCGGTGATCTGCATCTACTGCTCCTACACTCTGCCGAAATACGCCGGGTTCGACAGCTCTCGACACATCGGCCGGCTCGCCGCGGCCCATCCGGACAAGCCGGTGCTTTGCTGGACCTACGGTCTCGATATCGCGGGCTTCACCAAGTCGGTGGAAAAGGACGGCACGACGATGGTGTTCCCGTCCCTGGAGTCCGCGGCAAGCAGCATGGCCAAGCTCTGCGACTACCACGAGCGCCGCCACCGTCCGGCGCTTTCGGTACCGCCGCGCCTGGCCGCCAACGACGACGCCGTCGACACCATATTGCGCCAGGCAGCGGCAGCGGGACGCGGCCACCTCTTCACCGAGGCATTCGAGGTTCTCAGCCACTATGGCCTGTCGCTGGCGCCCTGGGCGTTGGCGCAGAATCGCGATCAGCTGCTGGCGACGGCCGAGGGGCTGTCTTATCCCCTCTGCCTCAAGGTCGTGTCCTCCGACATCGTGCACAAGAGCGACAGTGGCGGCATCGCGCTCGGCATCGCGGATCCTCAGGAACTTCTCGAAAGTCATGATCGGCTCCTCGCCGAGGTCGGCCGGCGCGGCGGCGGCGCGGTGATCGAGGGTGTCGCGCTGCAGGAGATGGCTCCCAAGGGCCAGGAGATCATGATCGGCGCCAAGCGGGACGCCGCCTTCGGCCCCTGCCTCGTCGTCGGGGCCGGCGGTATCTACACGGAATTTCTGGCCGATTACGCCTTTCGCCTGGCACCGCTCGATGAAGATGAGGCGCGCGCCATGATCGCCGAGCTCAAGGTCGCCAAGCTGCTCGCGGGCGTGCGCGGCGAGGCGCCATGTCACCTGCCGTCGATCGTCGATGCGCTGCTCGGACTATCGCAGCTCATGTGCACGCACGCGGAAATTCAGGAAATCGACATCAATCCGCTGATCGTCGGTCCGCACGGAGCGGTCGCCGTCGACGCCCGGATCATCCTGGAGCAGGACAACACGGCATGAGCGCGGCAGCACTCGGGGAGAGGGACCAGCAGGCATGACGACGATCTGGAAAGAGCCGGACGGTGAGAAGTTCGCGCTCGGCTCTATTGAGGAGCAGGCGCACTGGCAGAAGGAATACCAGCGGATTCTCCGCGCCGTGCGGGAAGAGGCCGATGCGACCCGGCCGGCCGAGCGGATCGGCCGCGATTCGCACACCGTCGGCATGGCCCTGCCGCGCAACGATGCGCTCTACAAGGTGCGCGGCAAGGCCCGCTACGCCGCCAACATCCCCATGGAGGGCGCGCTGTTTTGCCGCTTTGCCCGGAGCACCGAGGCCCATGCCCGGATCCGCGGCATCGACATCTCCGAGGCCAAGGCGATGCCTGGGGTCCGCGCGATTCTGACCGCCGACGATATTCCCGCCGACCAGCTGCTGATCGGCACCCTGACCGACGACACGCCGGTCCTGGCCAAGGATCATGTGCGCTATAGCGGCGAGCCCATCGTGGCGATCGCCGCGGAGACCGAGGAAGCGGCGGAGGCGGCGTGCCTGGCGGTCGAGATCGACTACGAGCCCCTGCCGATGATTCTGACGCCGGAAGAGGCGCTGGCGCCCGGTGCCGTGCAGCTGGATCCGGACGGCAACGTCATCGGCGATTTGAAGCTCGAAAACGGCGATATCGAAGCCGGGTTGCGGGCGGCGGACGTGGTGGTCGAAGGCAGCTTCGTCACCGAACCGGTCGACCACTGCTTTCTCGAGCCGCCAAGCGGCCTTGCTTTCGTCGATCCCGACGGCGTGCTGACCGTGATGGTCTGCACGCAGTATCCGCACTACCACCACAAGCAGATCGCCCGTGTCGCCGGCCTGCCCATGGAGAAGGTCCGTGTCGTACAGACCGTGGTGGGCGGCGCCTTCGGCGGCAAGATGGACAACACGGTCGAATGCGCCATTGCGCTTCTGGTGCTCAAGACCGGGCGCCCGGTGCGGATGCTCTATACGCGCGAGGAAGTCTTCACCGCGACAACCAAACGCCATGCCATGAAGATCCGGCAAAAGATCGGCGCGACAAAGGATGGACGCTTCACCGCCCTGGATGTCGAGTATCTGGCGGATGGCGGCGCCTACCGATCCTACAGTCTCGTGGTCGGCGGGCGTTGCGTGATCCACACCGGCATGCCCTACCGTTTTCCCAATTCGCGGGTGCACTACGTGGCGACCTTCACCAACTATCCGCCCAGCGGCGCCATGCGCAGCTTCGGCGTCGTCAAGGTCGCCTTCGCCTTGGAATCGCTGATCGACGAGTTGGCTGGACGCCTGGGCATGAGCCCCTTCGAGATACGTCGCATCAACGGTCTGGTGGACGGCGACAAGACCAGCACCGGGCAGGTCATCCACGATGTCGGCCTGCTGAAGACCCTGGAGGCGATCGAGCCGATCTACCAGGAGCGCCGCAAGGCGCTCGCGGCGCAGCCTGACGACGGCTTGAAGCGCGGCCTCGGGATTGCCTGCCTGGGGTATGGCATTGGTTACAGCGGGATCAGAAACCCTTCCACGGCGCGCATGCGCGTGACCGCCGACGGCGTGGTCACGGCCTGCTGCGGCACGCCCGACATCGGCACCGGGTCGGACATGTCGCTGGCGCAGATCGCGGCGCAGTCCTCCGGCGTCGGCTTGCACCGCGTCCGCGTGGTGAGCGGCGATTCGACCAAAACCGACGATTCCGGCCCGACGTCGGCATCGCGCACCACCTACTTTTCCGGAAACGCCGCCTACATCTGCGGCCAGGATTTCAAGCGGCAGTTCGAGGAGGCGGTCGCCCGAGCGAGGGGCGTGACGGCGGCGCAGGTGCGCATCGAGGACGACAGGATCGTTATCGGGAACGAGCGCCTAAGCTTTGAGGACGCCTGCCGCCTGATCAGCGCTGAGATCGAAGACATTTGCGGATACGGCAAGTTCGATCCGGAGATCGAAGCCAGCATCCTGACCTTCAAGGGCAATCCCTACCCGACCTACGTCTACGCCACGCATCTGGTCGAGGTGGCTGTCGACGCGGAACTGGGCCGGGTCGATGTGCTGCGCTGCTGGGCGGCGCACGATGCCGGCACGATCGTCAATCCCACCGGTGCCGAAGGCCAGGTTGACGGCGGCGTCGCAATGGGTATCGGTCAGGCTCTGTGGGAGAAAGTCGAGCGCCGGGACGGCGTCATCCTGAACCCGCACTACCGCGACTATCTGATGGCCGGAGCAAAGGACGTTCCCCTCGAGATCAAGAGCATATTCATTCAGAACCACGATCGCACCGGCCCCTTTGGCGCCAAGGGTTTGGCCGAGGTCAGCCTGATCCCGATCCCGGCCGCGATCGCGTCGGCCTTGCATGATGCGGTCGGCATCCGGCCCAAACGCCTGCCCATGAGCACGGAGTACCTGCTCGGCCTGATCAACGAGCGGGCCCGCGCTGCCGCGCCCGCTGCCAAAGCGGCGGCAGGGGACGGCCATGACTGACTGCCGCTTTACACGCGCCGCTTCCCTCGGCGAGGCCGTGGATTGCCTGCAGCAGGCCGGCGGCGAGGCCCATCTACTGGCCGGCGGGATCGCGCTCGGTATTCTCATGAATGAGAAGTTGCTCGAGCCGAGCTGGCTGATCGACCTGTCCCGGCTGGAGGACCTTAAGGGCATTCGATTGAACCCGGACGGCAGCCTGCGCATCGGCGCCATGACGACGCATCGCGAGATAGAACGCTCAGCCGAGATCGCCGGCGCCTACCCCATGCTGATCGAGATGGCGCGCGAGATCGCCTGTGGCAGGATCAAGAATCGAGGAACCATCGGCGGGAACATTTGCCTGGCCGATCCTCAGGGCGACCCGCCCGTCGCCATGATCGCTCTTCGCGCAACGCTGCGTGCGGTTGGGCCAAGCGGTCCCCGCGATATTGCAGCGACCGCCTTTTTTACTGACCTCTACACCACGGCGCTGACCAAGGATGAGCTGCTGCACGAGATCCAGGTGCCGGCGCAAGCCGATCACACAGGCGCGGCCTTCGGCAAGTTCTCCGCGCGCCGGGCGATGGACTACAGCTCCACGGTGAGCGCCGCTGTCCGTTTGGTCCGGGATGCGGTTAGCGGCCGGATCTCCGACATCGGCATCGGCATTGGCGGCGCCGGCTTGATCCCGATCTGGGCGCAGGCGACTGAAGCTGCCTTGCGCGACAATCGCCCGGATGGCGACGCCCTCGCCGCGATGCGCGAAGCGCTGATGGAAGAGATCGAGCCGATTGGCGACGATCTGTATTCGGCCGACTACAAGCGGCATGTCGCATCGGTCATCCTAAGGCGCACCTTGGAACGCGCCTACGCCCGTGCGGCGGCAGTCGGGGGAGCAGACAAGCCATGACCATCGAGATCAGCCTCCAGGTGAACGGCGTTTCCCATAAGTTCGCGGTGAGCCCGACCGAGACCCTTGTCGACCTCTTGCGCCGGCGGCTTGGATTGACCGGGACCAACAAGGACTGCGGCATGGGTATCTGCGGTGCGTGTACGGTGATGCTCGATGGGCTTCCGGTAAGCTCGTGCATCCTCCTGGCCAGCCAGGCGGACGGCGCCGCCGTCACCACGATCGAGGCGATCGAGCGGGACGGCCGGCTGAGCCCGGTCCAGGAAGCATTCCTCAGACATGGTGCATCGCAGTGCGGCTATTGCACACCGGGGTTCATCATCACGGCCTCGGCGCTGCTCGCTGAGAATCCGCATCCGTCTCGTGACGAGATCGTGGAAGCGCTCAAGGGAAACCTATGCCGCTGCACCGGCTACAAGCGGATCGTCGAGGCGGTCGAGTCGGTCGCCAGGCAGGGAGGTCCGACATGACGTGCGAAGATCTGCTGGCCAGGAGGACTAGCCATGCAGAGAAACTGGAAAGACGAGCTGGCGGTCGCGAGACTGGGGCTCTTCGCGCCCCGACGCGACCGCACGACCAACTCGTCATTTAGGGGAGGATAGAAGCAAATGAAAAGCACCAAGAACAGGACCCGGTTATTCCTCGCCATGGCGGCCGCCGTGGCGATGGTCGGCCTGACCGGTACCGCCGCTTCTGCCGCGGAACCGATCAGGATCGGCGAAATCAACAGTTATACGACCCTCGCCGATTTCACCCAGCCCTACAAGAAAGGCTGGGAAATGGCGATCGAGGAGATCAATGCCGCGGGGGGTGTGATCGGGCGCCCGCTGGAAGTCATTTCCCGGGACGATGGCGGCAAGCCCGAAAACGCCGTGAAAGCCGCGGAAGAACTGACCACCAAGGAAAATGTCGATCTGCTCGCCGGCACCTACTTCTCGCACATCGGCGTCGCGGTGACCAACTACTCGAAGCAGCGTAAAAAGCTATTCGTCGCCACCGAACCCATGAGTGATGACATCACCTGGGCGCAGGGCAACGACTATACATTCCGCCTCCGGCCCAATACCTACATTCAGTCCGCCATTCTGGCCGAAGAAGCGGCCAAGCTACCAGCCAAGCGCTGGGCGATCGTCGCGCCGAACTACAAGTTCGGCCAGGATGCCGTGGCTGCCTTCAAGAAAGTCATGAAAGAGAAACGCCCGGATGTGGAATTCGTGGAGGAGCAGTGGCCTGCCCTGTTCAAGATCGATCCGGGTGCGACCGTCCAGGCCCTCATGCAGGCCAAGCCGGACGGCATTTATAGCGCCCTGTTCAGCCGTGACTTGACGGCTTTCGTCCGCGAGGCGGAGCTGCGCGGTCTCTTGACCGATGACCTGACGGTCGTCGGCCTGCTGACAGGCGAGCCCGAATATCTGGATCCGATGGGCGCCGAAGCCCCGAAGAACTGGATCGTCACCGGCTACCCCTGGTACGCCGTCACCGAACCAGCACACAAGAAGTTCATCGCTGACTATCAGGCCAAGTACAGCGACACGCCCCGCATGGGCAGCCTGATCGGCTACATCTCCATCTACGCCATCAAGGCGATGATCGAAAAAGCCGGCTCGGTCGACCAGGACAAGCTGATCGCGGCAATGAAGGATCTGACGTTCGACTCCGTCGTTGGCCCGATCACTTTCCGCGGCATCGACCATCAATCGACCCTCGGGGCCTGGGTCGGCCGGACCGCCGTTGTGGACGGCAAGCCGATGATGGTCGACTGGCGCTATGCCCAGGGGGCACAATACTTCCCGACCGACGAGGAGATACGGCAGATGCGCGGCGCCAAGTAATTACGGCCGCGACGGCGGCGCAGTCGATCCAAGCGGCTGCGCCGCCGTTCCTATTCCAACTGCCGAGGGCCCCATGAGTTTTTATTTCGCGCAGTTCCTGACAGGCCTCGCGAGCGCCTCATCCCTGTTCCTCGTGGCGTCGGGGCTCTCGATCATATTTGGCGTCACGCGGGTGGTGAACTTCGCGCATGGGTCTTTTTACATGCTCGGCGCCTTTATCGCCTATAGCCTGGTGACAAGCTTGCCTCCGGGCCCCTTCTGGTTCTGGGGCGGTGTTATCCTTGCGGCCCTGACCGTTGGTGTCGTCGGCGTCATCATGGAGATCCTGGTGCTGCGCCGAATCTATCAGGCACCCGAGCTGTTCCAACTGGTCGCGACCTTCGGCGTGGTGCTGCTGCTCAAGGACGTGGCGCTATGGACCTGGGGGCCGGAAGATAAGCTCGGCCCGCGGGCACCCGGTTTCGATGGCGCTATAGATATCTTCGGCAGCCGGGTACCGGAATACGACCTGGTGGTCATCGTCGTCGGCTTTGTTGTGCTCGCCGGGCTGTGGCTGCTGTTCAGTCGGACACGCTGGGGGGCCCTGGTTCGCGCCGCCACCGAAGATCGCGAGATGCTCGGGGCTCTCGGCATCAACCAGGCCCTGCTCTTCACCGGCGTATTTTTCCTGGGATCGGTTCTTGCCGGCCTCGGCGGCGCCATGCAGCTGCCGCGCGCGTCGGTCAGTCACCACATGGACCTGGCGATCATCGCGACCGTCTTCGTCGTGGTCGTGGTCGGCGGTATGGGCAGCATCGTCGGCGCGTTTCTCGCGTCCGTCATCATCAGCGAACTGAACGCTTTCGGTATCCTCATTTTCCCGCAGATCACCCTGGTTCTCATGTTCCTGGTGATGGCGGTGGTTCTGGTTATTCGGCCTTGGGGTATTCTCGGCCGGCCGGAAGACGAAACCGCGGGAGAAGAGTACGAGCACCAATCGCTGTCGTGGCTGCCAAGTCGCGCGGCGCGCCTGGCCATGGCCGGGGTTGTCGGTGTCCTGCTCCTGCTTCCGTTTGTCGTCCAGGAGTTCTATCTGGTCCTTATGACCGAGGTTTTCATTCTCGCTCTCTTTGCAGCCAGCCTGCATTTCATCATGGGCAACGGCGGAATGATTTCCTTCGGCCATGCCGCCTACTTCGGGCTCGGCGCGTATGGTGGGGCGACCTTGCTGCTATATGGCGACACGCCGATGCTGCTGGCGATCGCGTTGGCCCCCTTCGTCGCCGCACTGGGCGCCGCCGTGTTCGGCTGGTTCTGCGTCCGGCTGTCGGGGGTCTACATGGCCATGCTGAGCCTGGCCTTCGCGCAGATCGTCTGGTCCATCGTCTTCCAGTCTTCCGGCATCACCGGTGGCGAGGACGGCCTGGTCGGGGTCTGGCCGGCGGAATGGGCCAGCGAACGCCAAGTTTTCTACTATCTCACGCTGGCGGTGACGTTGGGCGGCATCCTGGCATTGTGGCGCATGCTCTTCTCGCCCTTCGGCTATAGCCTGCGCGCGGGCCGCGATTCACCGCGGCGGGTCGAAGCCATCGGCATCGGCTTCCGCACCCACAAGTGGCTCGCCTTCGTGATCGCCGGGACCTTCGCCGGACTCGCCGGCGGTCTCTATGGCTTCGCCAAAGGCATCGTCACGCCGACCACGCTCGACATTCCCCGCTCGATCGACGCTCTCATGATGGTTTTGCTCGGAGGTGTGCAGACCCTTGTCGGCCCGCTGGTCGGCGCCTTCGCCTTTGTCGTGCTGGAGGACCGTTTGCTGGCCTTCCAGTACTGGCGCGCCATCTTCGGCCTCATCATCATCGGCATCTGCATCGCCATGCCCGAGGGCATCGTCGGGTCGACACGCAGCTTTCTGACCCGGCGCGGGCTCGTGAGTTCGGGCAGATGAGCGAACTGACCGTTTCCCGCCTGAGCAAATCCTTCGGCGGCGTGCGCGCCCTGAACGACGTCAGCTTCCGTCTTGAGCCGGGCGAGCTTCTGGCCATGATCGGTCCGAACGGTGCCGGCAAGTCCACATGCTTCAACTGCATCAATGGGCAGCTCCGGCCGGACCACGGCAGTGTGCAGTTCGTGGGTCGCGACCTCGTCGGACTTGCGCCGCGGGCGATCTGGCGACTCGGCGTCGGACGCACATTCCAGATTACCGCGACTTTCGGTTCGATGACGGTCGCGGAAAATGTGCAGATGGCCCTGATCTCCCACCACAGGCGCAGCCGCGCCCTCTGGCCTCTCGCGACCCGCCTCTATCGTGACGAGGCCTTGGGATTGCTGGAGTCGGTGAGCATGCGCGATCAGGCGGAGCGGCGCTGCAACGTCCTCGCCTATGGCGATCTGAAGCGAGTCGAATTGGCCGTTGCCTTGGCCCACGATCCGCGTCTTCTGCTGATGGACGAGCCGACCGCCGGCATGGCCCCCAAGGAACGCATCGAGCTCATGGGGCTGACCGCGCAAATCGTCGGTGACAAGAACATCGCGGTCCTCTTCACGGAACACGACATGGATGTGGTCTTCGCCAATGCAAGCCGTATCATCGTATTGAATCGCGGCGAGATCGTCGCCGAGGGGACGCCGGCCGCCGTGCGCGCCAATCCCCTGGTGCAAGAGGTCTATCTGGGGGCCGGCAGCACCTATAAGCCGGAGGCGCGGCCCGCCCATGCTTGAAGTCCGCGGGCTGCACACCCACTACGGCCGGGCCGAAATCCTGAGCGACGTCTCGCTCGCGGTCGGGCGTGGCGAGGTGGCCGCCCTGCTCGGACGCAACGGTGCCGGCAAGTCGACGACTCTGAAAAGCATCATGGGACTGGTCCGCGTCTCGAAGGGCGAGATCCTGTTCGCCGGCCAATCGATCCGGCATCGGCGGCCCTTCGAGATCTGCCGCAGCGGTCTGGGCTATGTGCCGGAGGACCGTCGCATTTTTACCGACCTGACAGTCGAGGAGAACCTCGATGTCGCCCGCCAGCCGCCGCGTGCGGACGCGCCAACCTGGACTCTGGAACGTATCTTCGAGCTGTTTCCCAACCTGGCCGAGCGGCGCGGTAGTTCGGCCCGTGCCATGTCCGGCGGCGAGCAGCAGATGCTCACGGTCGCGCGCACCCTGATGGGCAACCCGAGAGCGATCCTGCTCGACGAACCGTCGGAGGGACTGGCGCCGGTGATCGTCGAGCAAATGGCGCGGACCCTTCAGGAACTGAAATCGGCAGGCGTGACGGTGCTGCTATCGGAGCAGAATCTGCACTTCGCCGGGCTCATCGCAACCCAAGCGATCATTATCGAGAAAGGCCGCATTCGCTATGCCGGCGCCATGGAGGCCATTGCAAAGGATGAGGCCCTGCACGCTGCCTATCTTACCGTTTAGGGCCGCGACGGGTCATGCCGTGCTGCCTTGATGCCTCATGCGGTCGTCGCAGCTTAGACAGGGCCCTGCTGATACCGTTGGTTGTGTGCCTCAGTAACCAATAGAGAGTTTTGGCCATTGCAAGAGGGTTTTTTGTCGGTCCGAGGCGGATTGTAGCTGATAGGACTCCTATTCATTTGACTTCACGCTGGGACGAAAAGAAAGTCGGCGCCGGATAATCCAGACCTTCTCAGGGTGACTAAGATCGTTATTAAAAAAATCCTCGTCGCCAATCGGGGCGAAATCGCCATCCGGGTTCTCAGGGCGGCCAACGAGCTGGGCCTGCGGACCGTTGCGGTCTATGCCGCCGAGGACAAGCTTTCCCTTCATCGATTCAAGGCGGACGAAAGTTACCAGGTCGGCGACGGCCTGGGCCCGGTCAAGGCCTACCTTTCCATTGACGAAATGGTGCGGGTCGCCCGCGAGGCCGGTTGTGATGCGGTCCATCCCGGCTATGGGTTTTTATCCGAAAACCCTGAATTCGCCGACGCCTGCCTGGCTGCCGGGTTGACCTTTATCGGTCCGCCGCCGGACGTCATGCGGGCGCTGGGCAATAAGATTTCCGCCCGTGCCGTGGCCGAAAAGGCGGGAACGCCGGTCATGCCGGCCACCGGCGTGCTGCCCGAGGACATGGACGAAGTTCGCAGGCTCGCCGCCGCCGTCGGCTATCCGGTTATGCTTAAGGCCTCCTGGGGCGGCGGCGGTCGCGGCATGCGGATCATCGAATCGGAAGCGGACCTGGAAAAGGAAGTCCTTGCCGGCCGCCGCGAATCCGCGGCCGCTTTCGGCAATGACGAGGTGTACCTGGAAAAGCTGATCCGCCGGGCCAGGCACGTGGAGGTCCAGTTGCTGGGGGATACCCACGGCAACGTCGTCCACCTGTGGGAGCGGGATTGCACGGTTCAGCGCCGCAATCAGAAGGTGGTGGAGAGGGCGCCGGCGCCATTTCTGTCCGAAAACCAGCGGCAAGACTTGTGCGCGGCGGCCCTGCGCCTCGCCCGCAAGGCGGGCTACGTCAACGCCGGCACCGCCGAGTTCCTCATGGACGCCGACACGGATAAATTTTATTTCATCGAGGTCAATCCGCGCATCCAGGTGGAACACACGGTGACGGAGGAAGTCACCGGCATCGACATCGTCAAGGCTCAGATCCGCATTGCCGCGGGAGGCCGCATCGGGAATGTCGAGGAATCGGGTGTCCCTGCCCAGGACCTCATTCAACTCAACGGCCATGCCCTGCAATGCCGGGTGACGACCGAGGATCCGACGGCCAACTTCATCCCCGATTATGGCCGTATTACCGCCTACCGGGGCGCGACGGGATTCGGTATCCGGCTGGACGGCGGCACGGCCTATTCCGGCGCCGTGATCACCCGCTATTACGATTCACTGTTGGAAAAGGTGACCGCCTGGGCGCCGTCGCCGGATGAAGTCATACGCCGCATGGACCGCGCCTTGCGCGAGTTCCGAATTCGCGGGGTGGAGACCAATCTTGCCTTTCTGGAAAACCTGATCAATCACCCCACCTTCAAGGCCGCGCAGTACACCACCCGCTATATCGATGAAACGCCGGACCTGTTCCATTTTCCGAAACGTCGCGATCGGGCGACCCGGCTTTTGAATTACATCGCCGATGTGACCATTAACGGAAACCCCGGCATCCAGGGCCGGCCCCGCCCCAACCCGCACCCGGCGCCCGTGCCGCCGGCGTCGGGAAACGGCATTGTCCAGGAAGGTTCGCGGACCCTGCTGAAAAAGCTGGGACCGGACGGCTTTTCCAAGTGGATGCTGGATCAGGAAAAAGTGCTGGTGACCGATACCACCATGCGCGACGCGCACCAGTCGTTGCTGGCCACCCGCATGCGGTCCTACGACATGGTGCAGGCGGCGGATGCCTACGCCCGACTGTTGCCCGGACTGTTCAGCCTGGAATGTTGGGGCGGCGCCACCTTCGACGTCGCCATGCGTTTCCTCAACGAGTGCCCATGGGACAGACTGAGCAAGCTGCGGACACGCATTCCCGACACCCTGTTTCAGATGCTGATTCGCGGCGCAAACGGGGTCGGGTATACCAGCTATCCGGACAATGTGGTGCGGCGGTTCACCCTGCGGGCGGCGGAAAGCGGCATCGATCTTTTCCGGGTTTTCGACGCCCTGAACTGGGTCGAAAACATGAAGGTCAGCATGGAAGCGGTGTTGGAGACCGGCAAACTCCTGGAAGGGGCCATTTGCTACACCGGCGATATGCTGGATCCAGCCCGGCCCAAATATAATCTCGACTATTACATGGCCATGGCGCGGGACCTGAAGGCGGCCGGCTGTCATATCATCGGGCTGAAGGACATGGCCGGGGTTCTCAAGCCCGCCGCCGCCCGGGTGCTCGTTCCGGCTATTAAGCAGGAAACCGGTCTGCCCGTTCACTTGCATACCCATGACACGTCCGGCGCGTCCGCCGCCACCGTGCTGGCGGCGGTGGATGTGGGGGTGGACGCCATCGACGCAGCCATGGATTCGTTCTCCGGGCTCACCAGCCAACCCAATTTGGGCGCTATCGTCGAAGCCTTGCGGTTCACCGGTCGGGATACGGGCCTCAATCCGGCCACGATCCGGGAATTTTCTGACTACTGGGAACTGGTGCGCAAGCAGTACGCCGCCTTCGAGAGCGATTTGCGGAGTGGCGCTTCGGAAGTTTATCTGCACGAAATGCCCGGCGGCCAGTTCACCAACCTCAAGGAGCAGGCTCGCTCACTTGGCCTGGAGGGGCGCTGGCACGAAGTGGCCAGGGCTTACGCCGACGTCAACATGATGTTCGGTGATATCGTCAAGGTGACGCCGTCCTCCAAGGTCGTCGGCGACATGGCATTGTCCATGGTTTCGGCTGGCCTCACGCGAGATGACGTGGAAAACCCGGATAAGGACGTGAGCTTTCCGGACTCCGTGGTGTCGTTTTTCCGCGGCGAGATAGGCCAGCCGCCGGGTGGATTTCCCCCGGCGCTGCAGAAAAAGGTATTGAAGGGCGAGGCGCCGATCACCGTCCGGCCCGGGTCCGTCCTGCCGGCCGCCGACCTGAGCACCCTGAAGGAGGAAGCGGAGCGCAAGGCCCACCGCCAGGTGAGCGAGGAGGAGTTCAATTCCTACCTCATGTATCCCGATGTGTTTACCCAATACGCCACCTTCCACCGGGCGAACGGGCCGGTGGACGTGCTGCCGACGCCGGTTTTCTTCTACGGCATGACGCCCGGCCAGGAAATCGCCGTCGATCTGGAGGCAGGCAAGACTCTGATTATCCGGTGCCAGGCCCTGGGGGAGCCGGACGAGGAAGGCAACGTCAAGGTTTTCTTCGAACTGAACGGCCAGCCGCGGACGGCCAAGGTGCCTGACCGCAAGGTCACGGACCACGTCCCAAAACATCCCAAAGCGGACGCGGGCAATCCGGATCATGTGCCGGCGCCCATGCCAGGCATGATATCCACGATCGCGGTAAGCGAGGGTCAACCCATCAAGATGGGCGACATACTGCTGACCATCGAAGCCATGAAGATGGAAACGTCCATTTACGCCGAACGGGACGGCATAATCGCCGGCATACTCACGCCCGCCGGCACCCGGGTGGACGCCAAGGACTTGCTGATCCAGTTGCGAGAAAGCCCCGGCGACAGCTGATCGAGATCGACCGGGTTCGCCTTGGCCTGACTGCACCGGCCCGTTGTCGGCGGCTCCATGCGACCGTCCGGGATCCCATGCTCAATGAGGGTCTACGGGTTTTCCGAACCGACCGCCGCCATGATCCGGCATGTCAATTGCAGCAGCGCCTCGTCGGCGCCGCGCGGGCCGATCAACGATAGGCCAAGCGGCATGCGGTGCAACCCCGCGAGGGGCAGGGTGATCTGCGGCAGCCCGCATAATCCGGCGATACACAGCAGGCACATGGCCTGATGGCGGTACTCGATCTCGAGGGTGTCGGTCGCCGTGTTTTTCAGCGGCGCGATGCGCGGCGAGGTGGGCAGGCAAAGAACGCTCCCGGACGTCAGAACATCGTCAATGCGCCGTTTGATGGTGCTTTGCCGATCGCGCGCGGCGGCGACCTGGTCCGGCGTCACCTGCGCGGCCCATTCGAAGCGCTCCTTGATACCGGGGCCGAGCCGCGGCCGAGTTGCCGACACCCAGGCGCCGTGATTGCGCCAAACCTCGGCGGCTTGCAGGGTGCGGAAGGTGTCAAACCAAGCCGGTAGCCCGTCGGGGCTGATCCGCGTTTCATCTTTTTGCTCGACTTGCGCGACGCACACGGCGACGGCTGGCGCCAGCGCCTCGCGCACGCGGGGTTCGACCAACTCGAAGGCGTCGGCGACCGTGATCAGCCGACGAAGCGGCGTCGTATCCGACACCCCGCGCAGCAGGACGCGGCCGATGCGCTCGAAGACGTTGGCGTCGCGCGCGAACCAGCCGGCCACGTCAAAGCTGGGGCCGAAGGGAATCGCCCCGCGCAGCGACACCCGGCCATGGGTCGGCCGAATGCCGAGGATGCCGCAATAGCTGGCCGGCAGGCGGATCGACCCGCCGCAGTCCGAGCCAAGCGCGAAGTCGACCAGTCCGCCGGCCACGGCCGAGACGGAGCCGTTCGACGAACCCCCGGGTATCCGACTCGGGTCGCGCGGGTTGATTGGTGTGCCGTAATGCGCGTTCTCACCGGTCAGGCTATAGGCCAATTCATCCGTGTGGGTCTTGCCAAGCATGTCGGCGCCGGCGTCGAGCAACTGCCGAATGGCCTCGGCGGTTTCGTCCGGCGGCGCGTGCGTCCGCAGCCAGTCCGGTTGGCCGAACCCGGTGCGCGTTCCGGCGACGTGAAAGAGGTCCTTCGCCGCGAAAGCAAGGCCGGCCAACGGTCCCTTTCCGGACCCGCGCAGGGCAACATGGTTGTCGCGGCAGAAGGCGCCCAGCGGATCGTCCGGCGGGTCCCGCGGCGCGGCATGTTCGGCCGTTGCCGGATTCATGACCGGATTCATGACCGTCGCCTCTAGTTTGGCCGATGCAATTCAGCGGGCGCGCGCGTGACTGTGCGCCGGCCCCGTTTGAAGGCGTAAAGCACAGGCGAAAGCTCGGCGATCGCCGCCTCGGGGCTGTCGGCGTCCAGGACCACGAAATCGGCGGAATTGCCAGCCTGCAGGCCGTAGTCTTGCAGGTTCACCAGTCGGGCCGATCGGGTCGTGATCATATTGAAGCATTCCAGTATGTCCGCGCGCGAGCCGACCTGGCAGATGTTGGCGTAAAGGTTGGCCATGCGAATGAGCGAGCAATCGCCGAAGGGCGTGAACGGATTCAGCACGTTGTTCGTCGAGAGCGAGCAATTGACCCCGTCGTGGATCAGCCTATGGGACGCCGTGACGCCGCGCATGACGTTGTGGTCCATGTGCCGGCCCATGAGGTAAAGATCGGTCGACGGCAGCACCGTCAGCGCGACCCCGGCATCGGCCATGCGCCGCGCGGCCTTGGCGAATTGCTCCGGCGGGGCGGTGGAAAGCTTAGTGACGTGGCCGATCGCAACCCGCCCGCCGTATCCATGCTCGTCGGTTCGCCGGCAGACGTGCAAAAGGTCGAGACCGTCCGGATCGGGGCCAAAGTCGAGATGCATGTCGATGTCGATATCGAACTCGCGCGCCATCTCGAAAATCCGGTCGATTTGGCCATGCGGATCGCTGTCGGTGTAGGGCGCCGCGCCGACAACCCGGCCGCCACCCTTGAGCGCCGCAACCATCAGCTCGTCGGTGCCGGGATTATTGAGCAGCCCCTCCTGCGGGAAAATGCAGATTTCGATATCGATCGCCCATTTGTACTCGGCGATCAGCGGCAGGACGCCTTCGAGGCCGCGCAGCCCGATTCCCGGATCGACCTCAAGCTGCGTGCGCATGTGCGTCGTGCCGTTCAGGATACACTTCTCCAGCGTTCTCTTGGCTCGTTCGTAGACGTCTTCCGGCGTGAAGGCCTTCTTGGCCTTGGTGACCTCCTGTATGGCCTCGTCCAAATCGCCACGCTCGGCCTTGCACCGATCCAAGATGCAGGACTTGTCGAGGTGGATGTGCGTCTCCACGAAGCCGGGCGAGACCAGGCGGCCGCCCAGGTCCAGTTCCTCGCCATCAGCGGCCAGGCCCGCCTCGATCGCGGCGATTTTGCCGGCGTCGATGCCAAGGTCGACGATCTGTGTCGGTTTATCGCGCAGACGGGCGTTTCTCAGAATCAGGTCCATGGTTTCAATCCTCGGATTTCACCGGTTTGGCGTTCGCGCGGTGCGTTGCGCGGAATCTGCGTGCGTCTCTCCCAGATAGGCGTGTTCGAGCACAGACACGTTTGCGAGTTCGGCCGACGGTCCGCTGTGCGTGAACCTGCCGGAATCGAGCACGTAGGCCCGATCGGAAACGGACAGCGCCAGGCCGGCCATTTGATCGACCAAGAGAATGGTCACGCCTTCGTCGCGCAGTTCCGCCAGAATGGAGTAAAGATTGTCGATCAGGGCCGGCGCCAGGCCAAGCGAGGGCTCATCCAACATGAGAACATTGGGCCGGGCGATCAGGCCGCGCGCGATGGCCAGCATCTGTTGTTCGCCACCCGACAGCAGCCCGGCCTTTTGGTGGCGCCGCTCGCGCAAGCGGGGAAACCGATCGAGCAGGGCCTCGACGGCCGCATCCAGATCGCCCGGCGGCCGCGAAAACCCGCCGAGACGAATATTGTCCACCACGCTGAGCTCCGGGAAGACCTGGCGCCCTTCGGGCACCAGGATAAGGCCATCCTTGGCAATCCGGTGCGCGGAGGCGGTCTCGATCCGCTTGCCGACCAGAAGCACGCGCCCGTCGATCGGCCGGTGCAGCCCGCTCAGCGCCCGCATCAGGGTTGATTTGCCGGCGCCGTTGGCGCCCAGGACGCAGACGAACTCGCCTTCGGATACATCGAGCTCAAGATCGCGCAGGACTGGTGCGGCGCCGTAGCCGGCCGATACCATGTCGACCTCGAGGACGCCGCCGCCGGTTGACTGCCATGCGGCCGGGCGCGACCGGTCCATCCGCTCACCATCGCCGAGATAGGCCTTCAGCACCGCCGGATCGCCCTGAACCTGCGCCGGCACGTCATCCGCTATCTTGCTGCCGGCATCGAGGACTACGACGCGATGGGAAATGCGCATGACCAGCTTCATGTCGTGCTCGACCAGGATGACGGCGAGGCCCAAATCGGCGATGTCGCGTAGCAGCTTGCCCAGGCGCGCCGTGTCCTCGTCGCCAAGGCCGGCGGCCGGCTCGTCCAGCAGCAGGACGCGCGGCCGTGTCGCCAGGGCGCGGGCGATTTCGACCAGACGCTTGTCCACGTGCGGCAGCGCGCTGGCCTGTTGACGAACCGGCCCGTTGTAGCCGACGAAGCCAAGAAGACT
>JAJFGI010000397.1 GCA_021776215.1 Kiloniellaceae bacterium
CACCAGCTGGGGGAAAATCTCCAGGGCCTCCTGCCGAGGAAATCGCCCCAACAACTTCACGAAGCCAAGCTGGTAGGCGAAGCCCAGCCGGTTGTGGCCACGACGACAGCGACGAACTTCGGCGTGGTCGGACTCGGACAACGTCGCTCGAAGGACGAGCTGGCGGCGTGAAATGTTGTTGCTGTCTGCTCGTTCCATCCCCCACAGGTTCGCTGCACCGCGACCGCGGTTGGCCCAGGGCCAGCACCCTGCTGAGCTTTGGACGGGCTTCTGCGGCGCACCCTCTGCCCGCGGGAAATGATCCGCGCACCGAGGATTCGGCAGGAGGGTTGCCCAAGCCTTCTTCTTGGCTCACGGAGATCGGCTCCACGGTCCGTGAAGGACCTCGCAGAGGAGCATCCTGCCCGGCTGCACCGCCGTGTGCGACCTGCGGCGCGCGAGTGGCGCTACAGTGCATTTTTACACCGATCTCGGCGCAACCCTAACCCATCCGCCACGTAGCGGCGGAGTCTTCGAGCGTCGAGAGCGAAACGGCTCCCGCTTTTCTGCGCGAGAGATGGATCGGCCCGCCGATGTGCGCTGGGTAATCGTCAAGGAACATCGGCGCCCGCCACATCCGGGGAACCGTCAACACTTGGACGCAGGTCTCCGTCGATGTCGATGAGAGGATCGCCGAAGTTCCATTCCGCCACATCACCGAAGGGGTGACCGGGCGCCAGGTGGTAGTCCGAGCTCGGGGCGACGAACCACACCTCTTCAGCGTCGAAGCTTGTGACAAGGGAAGACGTTGTTACGTCGGCGCCATCGCACGTAACCTCCTCGACCTCCTCGAACGCGTAGTTGGCGATGATGCTGTCTGAAACGACGAGGCCCCCACCGGGCGCGCAGTTAACTACAGACTCGCCGCTGGTTATCCACATCGCGATGGTGGAATAAGAGATCAGAACGTCGGCATCTTCGATCTCGATCGCGGCGGTTCCTGAGCCACCGCCTTGGGCGATGGTGTTCTCCAAGTGCACGCGCGCTCCGGACGTTGCGGTGAGCGCTCCCCCGATTCGGCCTTCGATCACAGCGCGTTGTACGTGGATTTCGCCGCCACTGGCTTCGACTGCTGCTGCCGATGTGTTCCCCTCGCCCATGGCAATGCGGTGGAGCCAGACTTGCGAGCCAGCATTTACGCGGAGGTGCGGTCCCATTTCCGACCGCCAGACCGGCTCTTCGCCTTCGGCAGCGAGAATGGCCACCGCCCGACCCGAGTCGACGGTGATTGCCTCCGTGTAGGGCAGTACCGTTTCGTGCAAGATGGCTACTCTCTCGCCAGAGACCGGGATGCCTGCGAGGGCGGCGCTCAGCGTTTCGAAGTCTCTTCCACCACCCCCATCGATATGCCGCACCGAGTCCGGGG
Organism: Kiloniellaceae bacterium; assembly: GCA_021776215.1. GTDB lineage: Bacteria > Pseudomonadota > Alphaproteobacteria > Kiloniellales > J153 > JAJFGI01. The sequence continues at coordinate 1,406 of JAJFGI010000397.1, forward strand.
AAAAGCACGAGCCCCAGTCGCCCTCGCCGGAATTTGCGAGGCTTCCGCGGATCTTGCACGCTGAATCCGGGCACTCGGAGTGCTCCGTGCACTCTCGGCAAGCGTTGGTGGCAGATTCACAAATGGGCGTGTTGCTGCCGCACGCAGTTGCATTCGATCGTGTGCACTCGACGCAAACGCCTGTGTCCGAGCAGGCGTCTGTGCCCATGCCTAGGGACGCGCACGCGTCCTCCGGAGCTGAACTGCAGTCTACGCATCCACCAGAGCTGGAGTCGCAGAAAGGTTGGAGACCGTCGCAGTCGTCGTCAACAACGCACCCGGAAGGACGGGAAGTGGTGGAGTCGCCGGAGCTATCCGAAGTGGTGGTGGCGCCGTCGTCGTCCGCAGTCGTTGTCGTGCCAACGTCGACGCCGTCGTCGGCAGAGCCGGAAGCGCTTGAGGTATCTGCGTCAGACGAGCCGGTGGTGGGATTGCCGTTGGGACTGTCGCTGGCTCCGTCGTCAGCACAAGACGTGAAGAGCAGGAACAGCGCGAGGTTGATCATACGGCGTTGCGGCATCATGGGGGTGCGACATCGTATCGGCCGGAACGCGCGCTTGTTGCATCTTTCTTCCGGCAGGCTGGTCTCGAGCACAGACGCTCATCCGAGTCTGCGAGCCGCCGAACGACTGTGCTGCCCAAACCGAACCCACGTTTGGCTCGCGGCGCACGTAGTCCGGCGGAGGTCTTCGCCTGAACCGACCCGGGGGAAGCCAACGTCCGGATCGAACTCGCACCACGTGCAATACGATCACACTACAAATGACAAAGTGTGACTGACGTCGATCGACCACCATGCCCACCAGGGGTGTTAATCGGCGATCGGGCGTGGGATCATCGATCCTGCGATGCAGCTCGCACTCTTCGAAGGACAGGCAGGGCAGGGGGCCGGTGCCTCGCCCAAGCGCACTGCCAAGGGCGCCGGCGGTGTGGACAAAAGAGCCTCGGCTCGTCGGCGATGGCCGGCGCAGCATGAGGTTCGGCGGGGCAGGGGTGTTGACGAGGTGTTGTCGGAGCCGGGGCTTTCGTTTCAACAACTCGACGACATCGACACGCGGCCCGCAAACCGGTGCCCATTGCCGGCACCGGCACCGGCACCAGCACCGAAGCCGGCGATGGTCGTGGAGCCGCGGCCGCCGGCATCGACCGTCGAAGCGAGCGAGCCCGCGCGGGCAGTCGTCGCATCGGCAGTTGCCCCGCATCCGACTCGGGGTAAGACGCTCGCGCCTGAGGTGCTCATGGAAGGGGAGGTGAGGGCGCTCGTCGGCGCGTGCTCGAAGCGAGCTGTGACGGGTATCCGCAACAAAGCTCTGCTCGCCGTGCTCTGGCGGACCGGCATCCGGATCTCGGAAGCGCTCGACCTGATGCCGTACGATGTGGACTTCGAACGAGGGACGGTTCGCGTTCGGCGGGGCAAAGGCCTCAAGCCGCGGACGACCGTGCTCAACAACCTCGACTGTGTGCCGCTCTTGTGTGACTGGATGAGGCGCCGCGAGCAGCTCGCTGCGGTGGACGGGGGATCGCTGTTCTGTACTCTCGGCGGCACCCGCACCGCCACCAGCTACATCCGTCACCTTATGCCGCGGCTCGCCGCGCGGGCCGGCCTCAGCAGGCGCGTGCACGCCCACGCTCTTCGGCACACCCACGCGGCCGATCTCGCCATCGCTGGCGTCCCCGTGTTGGCGATCCAGCAACAACTCGGGCACGCGTCGCTATCAACGACCCACGAGTACCTCAAGCGGGTGGGGGTTCGCCTCGACATCGCGCGGTCGATCCGCGGAGTCGCTCCTGGTCGAGATACTGCACCGACTCGAAGCCAACGACCGCCTGCGTCGGCGCATCTGGTCTGGTAACTCAGACCCACCACGATCAGGCGCTCCACCGGTCGTCGGTATTGTGATCCAAGCTCCTCCCACGAGCCACGAGCTGCCGACCAGTATGGCTACACCCTGTCTGCCGGCCAGCGGGCCGAACAGACCAACGCCGTCGATGAGCGACCATCGCTCGTTTCGAGACAGCGGGCGCTCGTGCCGGCCCGTTGTGGACCGCTGCATTGGAATGAGCGACGGGCGAACGCCGCAGAACGATCGCTCCGGCGCTCGTCTTTCGGTATGGAATCGGTAAGAGTGAAGGGGGAACGACGGGACGGTTCGTGGGGAAATGAGCGACCTGAAGATTGGATGCGACGTTGTCGCGAAGGGCCTTGGACCGTTCGAGGCGATCGCTGTTCTCGGAGCCGGCGCGTACGGCGAGACATATCGAGTTGAGCGCGGCGGCAGGTGCACTGCGATCAAGGTGATTCACAACCCGCAGATCGGTCACCTTTGGGAGCGAGAACTGGAAGCGCTCGGACGAATCACCCACGAGAACGTCGTGGCGCTTCATGGCTCGGGTTCATTCGACGTCGCAGGAACAACCTACCTCTACCTCGAATGCGAATTAGTCGACGGCGGAAGCGGAGCGGAGCGGATTTCGGCGGGAATGTCCCCGTCGACACCTGCGGAAACGAAGGCCATGTTCCGAGGTCTGCTCCGTGGCGTCGACGAACTCCATGATGTAGGGGTGATCCACCGTGACATCAAGCCGGCGAACATTGCATTTCGAGGTCCGGGCTGGGCGAGCCCCGTGATCCTCGACTTTGGATTGGCGAAGGTTTTCGATATGTCGTCGCACACCGACTATCCCGCGCTCCTTGGCACGGCGAAGTACATGGCACCCGAGCAGCTACGAGGGACCGTCGCGCGCCGACGTAGTGATCTTTTTTCAGTTGCAGTGAGCGTGTTCGAGTTGGCCAGCGGCACACACCCCTTCGTTGACGACAGAATTCAAACCCCACAGCAGCTGCGGGACCGCATCGAGACTACTGTGCCGCCCTCGCTCGACTCGCTTGGGGGAGCAGTGACCCCGACCGTTGACCGAATCCTCGGCCGGCTTCTCTCGGCTCGCGCTCATCAGCGCCTATCACTGGACCAGGCGCTGCGTGACTTGGAGAGCGATGATGCCGACGGCGAGTGAGAGCATGATCGTTCACGTGGGGCAGCAACGGGACGAGGTCGTTGCGGCGACCCTGGCTGGGCTGCGCGGGATCTCTGGTCTTCGTTTTGGGGGCACCGCCTTTCTCCCGAAGTACAAGACGTCTACAGCTCAGGAAAAACTCGACATCGTCGGTGGCGGCTGCGACTACGCCCTGGCAGATCCGCAGACCGAACGGATGGAGGGTCCGCTCGAGAAACGCGGATATGGTCGCGCGCACTTGTTGTACTTGCAACGAGAAGACCCAGGGGCGTCACCGGGACCGTTTGTAGATGAGGTCCTGACCGCACAAGCTCAACTTGGCCGACATACAGTGATCTCACCTTGGCTCACGCATGGGCACGGCGTTGGGCAGAAGCATCTTCGCGCGACCCGGCGCTTTGCGATGGAAGCGGCGAATCACCCTCTGGCGAAAAGCTGCGAGCTCCTTCTCGGAGTCGCCGTCGCGGGAGGGATACTTGCGGACAGCAACGCTCTCGATGACTTCCTGGACGAGCTGGTGGACTGGCCGGACGGCCCGATCTACCTGCGTGTGGTGACGTCGACGAGTCCTTCGTATGAGCAGCTGCGAGACACAAATTTGCTCATCGGGTTGCGAAGGCTTGTTGAGTCTCTGACGTCGAACGAGCGCATCGTGTTGTTGCCCCTGTCCGGCCTCGCGGGATGGCTGATGATGCCATTCGGCGCGCGCGCATTTGGCACGGGGATCAGCGCCTCGCTGCAGCGCCTTGGTCCCCCACGCGGTGGTGGTGGTGGTGGTGATCGCTTGAGGTGGTATTTCCTGCCAGAGTTGCTTGGATTCGTTCTACACGACGAGCTTCGCCTCTTCAGCTCGCTGCCGGGCTACACAGTGTGCGGATGTCCGTTCTGTGCGCAGCTGCCGCTGGACAGAGCGGGAGGCGATTGGGACTTCGATACGGCAGGGCAACACTATCTCCACTGTTGCGGTCAGCTCTGCGCGAGTCTCAGCACTGCTGCCCAGCCAAGGGTCCAGCTTCAGCGGCGACTAGGGCGCGCGCAATCTTTCTGGCAAATGGCCCAGTCAGCCGGGGTGGTGGTGGATTCCCGCTCCGTGCCCCGGCACTTGGCAGCCTGGATTCAGGCAGTGGGGTAGTCGTCGTGTGAAGCAGGCGTTCTAGAAGGCGTTCGGCGACCAGCGCAATCGAGAGCGGGTCCGGGCGTCGGCGCTGGGCCTGTACGACGAGGTCCGCGGCGTTCGACCGCCTCTCTATCGACAGCATGCCAACGCCGCGACCGCGGAACGCATCGATGTTGCTTGCATACCTGTGCCTGTAGTTGCCATCGAACCCCACCCACGCTTCGTGGGCGAAAGTCTGATGGGCGGCCGCTTGGATTAGCGCGGACCTCCAGTCGCTCAGTTTGAGCTCTAGGCTCACGAAACGAGTCACAAAGCACCGAATCGGTGCCGTCCTATAGAGACTTCCCGTGTTGGTGCGACCGAGCGCATCGCGACCCTCCAGACTCGCGGCAAGTCGCCTCAGCCGCTTCGGCTCGACGCGGAGTCGTCTCGCCAGTGTGGCGATCGTTGTCGGCTTGTCGTGCCGTAGGACCCGAAGAATCCGCAGTTCAGCCCGCGTCAACGGATACGCTCGTGCCTTCAACCGTTGAAGGAGCGCTGCGACGTCGATGCGGGCGAGGACGACGTCGGGGATCCTGGACACGCCAACCTGCTCCAGGCAGACGACCCAGGTCGCTTGGCTTGCGAGGTGTGAGCCCCTCAGCCATCGAAGCGCCGGCTCGAGGAGGTCGGCCTCGTACCGGAACGCGTCGCTCACGTGAATCGTCGACACCGTAGTGCTCACGTTTCTACAACGGTTCCTGCGCGCGAACCACGCTGGCACGACGGTTGACCGGAGCGCGGTGGGACGGGTGCGGAGCCGGCGATGTGCTGCTCCCCGACGCTTGGGGTGGTTGTGCGCTCCACAGCTGCCTCGACCGCTGCGGGTCGCCCCGCCTCCTGCGAACACGACGCGAGGTGTGGGAGCAGATGAACAGCTGCAGCTGCTTGACCCCGCTCGTCGCCTGCCTCACAGGCGGCCGGCCACCGGGCGAACACAGGCCGCACCGCGTAGCATCGTGGCTGTGTCCGGCGACAACGACGCTGCAGCTCAGGAGAAAGCAATCAACGCAAGCGGTTCTTCCGTTGACGCGCCCGGGAACGACCTCGTACTCGTCGGGCGGGTACTCCCCGAGCGGGCGGCGGTTACGATCTCCGAGATCGCTGTCGAAATCGGCGTCGAAACGGGAACTACAGCCCGGGCGCGGATCAGAGTCGGGGCATCGCAGGTGATCGTACGAGTGGATGGCACTCTCGGGCCGGACGTAGTGTCAGCGCGCAACGGTATCCGCGACGCCGTCTCGGGCTTTGTCGACGTCTTGGGCTTCGCTCAGGCATGCGCATACACGGTGGAGCTGGATGTCGTCGCGGGAGATGACCTTCGAGTTCTTGGCGTGCAGTTCGTGGGGGAGGAACTGGCGGAGGCCGAGGCCCGTTCTTTCCGAGACGAGGCCTTTCGCGTACTTTTTGATGTTCGCGACGGCGTCTTCCTTCGGCATGCGTTAGCGGACTACCGCCGCGCAATTCGAGAACCTCTCAACACCACGTTCCACGCCTTCAGAGCCGTGGAGTGTCTGACGTATCGATTCGGCCGCAATAACCGCCTGGGCCGGCCTCGTTTCCTCTCGGCGCTCAACATCTCCGACAAATGGCTCGTCGAGCGACTCGAGAAGCCCGGTGGGGAAGCGCGGCACGGCAAGTTCCGCTCCACGTCCGAGAATGACCGGCGGACCTGCTTGAGCGCGACTCGCGAGGTGGTTCTGCGATTCGTCGCGTTGTCGGCCCGCAGCCTTGAGAGGCTACCGCAGACCGAGTTTCCCCTTCTTGAGCCAGATTGACGACATACGAGGAGACCTTCGCTCGTGCGGGCCAACGCGGCCCGGCCAGGGGGTGTCTGGGCCCGGCCGGGGGCGTCCAGCTCGGTCCGGTGTGCCCTCGTGGCTTCGAAGGCGGTGCCAGTTGTATGGACGTGCACGGCCCGCATCACGCACCGCGGTGCGGCCGGCTTGGTCATGCATCGGTATCACGAGCCGCCGCGGGTCAGGTCAAGGCCGGGCGCACGCACAGCCGATAGCAAGCCTGACTCCACCTGGCATCCATCGGTCTGTACGATGCCGCACGTGGTCGCCACGTTCAAGGCAGTCCCAGTGGGCCAAGGGGATGCGTTCCTGCTCGAACGCGCGGACGGCAAGACGATACTCGTGGATGGCGGTCGCGCGCGCACGGTGTTCGCGGCCCAACTGACGTCGGTGCGGCCCACGCCCGCGATCGACGTGGTCGTGTGCACGCACGCCGATGCCGATCACGCCGAGGGCCTCGTCGGGTTGTTAGAGGCCTCCCTTACAATGGTCCGTGACGTGTGGCTCCCCGGGCGGTGGACGGAGCGCCTTGTAGATATCATCGCCCGGCCGGCAGACTTCCTGGACGAACTGCTCACGGACGTGCGCGCCGAGAAGGACGCGGGCTCCCTGGAGTCGCCCGACGCGAGCGAGGGACCGGATCGCGGGGAGGACTTAGAGGTTGACCTCGAAGGGATTGAAGCGGCACTCAGTTCGGAGGATCCCCTGGCACCGGACATCCTCGACGCGCTCGCAGACGGCGTCTGGCTTCCGTCGACCGGTCTCGTTGGGCGCGCACGAGGGGCCCTGTGGATTGAGGCGGTGCAGGCGGCCGCACGGATCCGTAAGGTCGCGCGAGCCGCTCATCACCATGGTGCGAGAATCAGGTGGTTCGACTTCGAGGAAGCGCGACGCCGCGGAACGCCCGGGGGTGGCGAGGCATTCCTTCGCCCGATCAACTCCGTCGAGCTGACAGCGCACATGCTTCGCCGCAAGGTCCGTGCGCTGCGCTTCCTCAGGCTGAGCGTGGCGAACCGGGAGTCCCTGGTATTCGTGGCCCCGGAAGACGCAAACAACTCAGCCGTCATCTTCAGCGCGGACTCCGACCTCGCCTCGTTGCGCTCCGTGTCGGCCGCACGTACGCCCCTGGTGACAGCACCCCACCACGGCGCAGAGACAAACGCGGCTGCCTACCGCATGATCGCGGCCAGCCTTCCTTCGGGCCTCGATCCACACTGGGTCCGCAGCGATGGCAACTACCGGAAGCGGCCAGGCGCGACCTATCTCTCAGGTGCGAACAGGGTTTGCACGCTTTGCCGAGCAGCTTCGCGACCAAAGCAGCCCGTCCATCTGGTCGACGGTCCCGCTGGATGGCAGCTCGCAAGCGGCGTGCACGTCTGCACGTGTCAGTAGCGCGTCATGCTTCCGCGCCTCGGCGCGGTCGCATGGGATATGGCTGGTCTGACCAACCGCCGCGGGTCTGTCGGAGAAAACGACCCCGCCTTCGATCGATGGCTCCGAAAAGCGCAGCCACGAGAGCCGCCACCCGGCGGTTGCGTGGAGTGAGCGCGGACGCGAAGGTACGGCGTGTCCTCCGACTCACTCACATTTCGCGTCAGGCTGCTGGCATTCACATTCGACGTGTCGAGCATGCATGACCTGCTGCAGGCACCGAGACACGGCTGCGTGTCGGCTCTCGCGCGAGCGAAGGACGCGGCAAGCCGCGGGGAGAAGGAGTGGGCGCAGGCTCTGCATGAGGAAGCAGGCGAGCGGTGCGAGGGATTTTTAGGCCTCGGATTCGTCATCGGCCAGTTCGCCATCAATGACATCTGCCAGAATACGTCACGGCTCGTCGAGGCAGCGAGGACCCAGTTCAAGTCGTTCCCGGACGTTGGCGGCGGGAAGGCCTTGATGACGGTAGGGGCGGCCCCCTTCGATGGCTCGCCCTACTCGACCATTCAGATTATCAATGCTGCGGCCAACTACTGGAAGCACAAGGCGGAGTTCTTGAAGACATGGAAACAGTACGAGCAGGAGAAGACGCAGGCCGCAAGAACAATCCTCCAGGTTAAGTCGGCCGGCGCGGAGGAGTATGCGACACACAACCTCGACACCATTGCGCAAAGCCTCGGCATGAAGTCGGTACAGGATGCCTGGGCTTTCATCGCAGAGCCGATCGCAACCTGGCACGGCGCCCTTGTTAGCCGGCTCGACCGCGAGCTAGCTGCAGTCGGTCACCACGACGATAGTTGATCATTCTTGATCGTAGTCGGGCCGGACAAGCCCGCTGGCGGCAGCCGACGGCGGCCCGCACCGGCAGCGAGCACAGGTTGATCCCGACCAACTCGTGTTTTGGGCGCGGCCGCTCCGAGTGCGAAGGGCACCGCCTTGCAGAGCCGGTCGGTGCTGCCGCTTGAGGCCCAGATTCGATTGTCATCGCCGTGCAGTTTCGCGAACGAGCAGCGGCGGAGCTCGGCCAGTGTTTCGTCGCGGGTCAGCGGGTTCGGGCGCGGGCGCGGGCGCTTGATAGGCTGGGAGTGGCGGTCGAGTGCTTGCAGGCGGCCAAAGCCGGCAACAACCAAGTTCTGCGCACACGCAGAACGCGGGTGTCGGAACGCGTCGCGTGCATCCGAAACTCGTAAACGCTCCATCGAGACCATGCCTATACTTCCCGAGGTGGCGCCACGGAGGGCCGGAGTCATGACTGACGAGGAGAAGGCGCAGGAGGACGAGCTGCGAGATCGATGCCAAGCCGCGGGGCTCGAGCTGCAGGCGGTAACAACTGAGACGGAGGACGATTCGGGACAGACGGTCCGCAGCTGGCACGGTTGGGAAACCAAGTCGACGCGAGGGAAATTCGAAAGCGGGGCGCATTTTCGGAGCGCCGCCGACGTCAAGGTGGCGCTCGCGACGTCGTTCCAGGACTGGCTCCCGATCGACGGGTTCGAGGCAATCTGGTCACCGGCCGCCGGCGTTGTCGAAGGAGAAGTCCTGCTTCGGTCGCCGTCCCGGGTCCTTAGCCGTCTTCGCGACAGGAGGGATCCGCACCCTTTGATGTCGCTCCTCTGGGTGCACGATCCAGCAGCCGCGAGGAAACTCAAGAACGCAGTCGATTTCGACCCCTGGCGGGTGGTCATCGAACTCGAGACTCATCTTCCGGATGTTACTGCCTCACTGAGGTTGGCATCGCCGGAGCTCTTGGTGTGGCGTACGGCATCTCCCGCTATCCACACACTCAATCCCGCCGCCCAGATCGCTGCGATTCGGATTGGTGGTCTCGAGTTGGGCTCACAGAAGGACGCGCGCAGGGAACTCGAGCGCATCGGCAACGCGGCGTTTCTGGAACTCGATCTGCGTCTTGACGTCCCGGCTCGGTTGCGAACGCACTACCCTTGGTCGGTTTCGTTCTCCAACTTCCAGGAGTCGCCCCTTAGACCGCTGAGGAGCACTCCCGAGCCTGTCCCGGCGAGTCTGTATCTGCACGCTCGGCTTTCCAAGCAAGACCCGACCGCGCGCTTTCTGCTGTTCTACCAGGTGCTCGAGTACTTCTTTCCCAGCACGTCTCGCGCTGCCGCGGCGGCACGAGCCCATCTTGCGCTGGCCGGGGCTGTTCCAGAGGCATCAGTGCGTCTCGTCGTGGACGAACTGTTCAAGAAGCGAGGTGTCGGCAGCGAGCTAGAGCAGTTTCAACAGACCCTTGAAAGCGTTGTCTCCGTGTCGGAGTTGCGTTCATTCATAAAACGCGAGCTTTCGTTCTTCTACAAGGATCCTGCGCCGCCCCTCGTCCCTTGTCGGGTGCGTACTGAGGAGTCGATCGGCAAGCTCCACAGCCAGGTCGCGAAGCGCTTGTACAAAATTCGCTGTCGGATTGTTCACAAGAAGGAGGAACGAGATGAGGACGTGCTGCTTCCATTCGCCGACGAGGTGGCGCGGCTCGGTCCGGATCTTGAGCTGCTGGAGTTTCTGGCGCGGCGAGCGATCGTCAACACCGCAACCCCGCTCTAGACCGGCGCGCGGCCTCTCGCGAGCAGCGGCGGCACGGGCAAACCGCCGGAGACACGACTAGCCACTAGCGCCCGGTACACTGAACATCTCGACTTTCGGCGACTCAAAAAATCACTCAGATCGGCCTCTGCGTGGCGCTCAGAAGCACCAATCCAAGTAGAGTAGGCGACCGGCGCTGGCCCAGGGTTGTGCCCTGGGAGTTTCCGGTCGCCCCTCACCGAACCCGGCGTGCAACTTTCACTGCACCGGGCTCTCCATAGATGTTGACGAGAAGTGAGGGGCCGTCATCCACGCCATGCGGTAGGGCGACACCCGGATCGACGACATCAAGAAGCGGCGTGCGTTGCCGTCCTGCCATCGCAGCATTCGACCGTTGGGCTTCTTCCAACCGTAGCGCTTGGCCAGCTCTCGCATCGGTGCATCGGAGTGCTTGCGTCTCAGCCAGCTGAGGATCGTCCACCAGACGAAGTGGTCCACCGAGGTGAACACCCGTTTGGCACCCCAAGCGTGCCGATAGAAGTACCCCCATCCACGAAGGATGCGGTTGAGCCATCCGAGCCGATCTTCGAGGCTCTTGTTCAGCGTCCGCCGAGCAAAGAGCCCCTTGATCAGAACCCGGAGCCGCTGCGTGCGATCTCGCGGGATCAACACGGTGCTTATCGGCCGCTGTTTCGACCGATGGATCCGCACCTTGATGATGTGCCCGAGGAACCGCATGCTGCTCGTCACGGGCGTGACGAGCGTCTTGCTCGGCGACAGCTCGAGCCCAAGCGTGGACTTGAGATGCTGCGCGAGCGCGGCTTTCTCCCGTTCGGCGACCTGATGACCTTTCGGCCCTTCGGGCGCGCTCACGAGAACGATGAAGTCGTCGGCGTATCGAATGGGCATGCAGACGAGCCCGCCGCGCCGCTTGTCGTTGGCACGGTTTTGGAAGGCTCGACGCTTGATCGATTCCGGATCGGTCAAAGGGGTGGGGGACTGGCGTGGCCAGGTCCACCGCTCGTACCGCTCCTCGATCACCCCGAGGGCGATGTTCGCCAGCAGCGGGGAGAGGATTCCCCCCTGTGGCGTTCCGGACGCCGTGCGAAGGAACTGCCCCTCGCGAAGGATCCCGGACTTGAGGAACGCCAAGACGAGCCGGCCCAGCTTGGTGTCGCCGATGCGACGCCGAACCCGCTGCATCAACCCGTGGTGGTCGATGTTGTCGAAGCATCCCTTGATATCGCCCTCGATTGCCCACGCGTAAGGGAGCCGACCGGGTAGCTTCCACCGTCGAGCCCGCCGTGGCTGCATGAGCACCTTGAGGTGCGCGATGGCAGCATGGACGGAGCGGCGAGGGCGGAAGCCGTACGAGGTCGGACTGAAATCCGCCTCGAAGATCGGCTCCATGATGTTCTTCATCGCGGCCTGTACGACCCTGTCTTTCACCGTGGGAATCCCGAGAGGACGAAACTTCCCGAGTTGCCCCGACTTGGGGATCAACACGCGCCGCGCCGGGCTCGGACGGTAGGTCCGGGCTCGAAGTTCGTCGCGTGTTTGCCGAAGAAAGTCCTCGGCCCCTTGCTGGAGCAGCTTCCGTACGGTGAGCCCGTCTACGCCTGCCGTTCGTCGTCCGCGATTGCGGGCGACACGGGCCAGGGCGAGCCGAAGGTTGCGGGGATCAGTCACGAGCCCCCACAGCTTCCGAAACACGTAGTCGGGTTGTTCTCGACTTCTCGCGTGCAGGACACGTTGCACGGTCCGGAGCCAGAGCACGTCGCTCTGTGCCGCCACATACATGGCTTTCCCCGGCGGCCGCGCGCCTGCACTCATCTACTGCCTCCCTTCGCCATGTGCACGGCTCTCCCGTGCTCGGACTACTACGAAGGCTCCGCCCCTCGTCCGAGACGTCACCGGGCTTGGCGGCTTGCCGGACTCGTCACGTCTGGCGCTCGGATCGAGGTTCCCACGTTCGCGGACGGGTCCCTTGGTGCGGTAGGTGGCCGGCTTAACCCCTGACAGCCCCGGATGCGCTCGCTTCGGGCCAAGAGCGCATCGCGACGGCCAGGCCGCCGCACCAGAGCGATGGCATTTCGCGCTCCGGATCTCACTGCATTCCCGTGAAGGTTTTCTTATCCGTACAGGGGGTTCCAACACCGACTTAGGGTGACGCGCCCGTTGACGCGCCGTCTTCACCGTGGCACCTGTGGTAGCCGATCCCGCATCGCTCCGTTCTCGTTTCAAGAAGTTCACGATCCGTTTCGACAGTTCACGCTGCTCGGCTGTTGCAGGCCGCCGATCCAACCTCGGCGACGTTCGCAGCGCCCTTACAAACCCAGCCCGACCTGGGTTGTGCAGGCTTACTTTGGGCCTGCGGACCCGTCTGCGCCTCGTGGCGCACAATGCCGATAATCGGTCTTATGTCAAGTAAAATCAAATAGTTACAAGCGAGCAGGGGGATCGTATCGGGAGTGGTGGAGGTCGTCAACTCGCCCACCGGCAACTACGGCTTGCACTCTGGCGGCAGTTCGGCGTTCGGGTCCTCTGTCAGCGTCCAGGACGCGCTGGCTCCGCCGGGCAGTTGCAGTGACCAGACTGTGTATCAGAGCAGATGACTCAACCTCCGCCTGCTGCACTCCGTATCTAGATCGTGGTGTTCGCTGAAACTCACCAGAGGTCACCATGAACGTGTCAACGACCTCCTGACTGTAAACGAGGCGGTTTCCATGGAACCACCCTTGTCGATGCGCCGAGATTTTCTGCTTGTGCTCGAAGTCGGCGTCCTTCGCCAGCTGGACAAGGAGTGCGGACTTCCCTGTTCCGTTTGGGCCAAGCACGAAGACAGGCCTGCCCGGGGTGACGCGCCTGCGCAAGACCCTGGGCTACCGGTGGTTCGACCACGAGACCGGGCGCGTGGACTTGCTCGCCCTTGCGCGCGATGCCGTGACTGGGCTGCCGCTCCCCGAACCGACCGAGGTGCCGCCGTGGCTCGAGGCTCGAGGGGTTTCCCGAGTCGTTGGAGAACTCGCGGGGGGTTGATGACCTCGCGCGGGTTGATGCGCTTGCGCGGGCGGCTGCGATGGGGGCGATGAGCGGCGGGGGCCGCGGGCGAGGCGGAGTCCGCAGTTGAACGCCTTGACCATTCCAGGGGCTCGATAGATCGGGACTCCCCTGGTGCGGCTAGCAGGCGTCTATTCCAATCTCCTCGAAGCAATGGCAACACGCATCGGAGACGCACATGAGGAGTTCGGTCTCCAGCTGGGCGGTGTCCTCGTCGCCCGAAGTCGCGTCCCAGCAATCGGACATGCACCCACCCGAATCCACCTCGCCGGTGCAGTCCAGCAAGCACAGATACTCTTCAGCGCACAGCACATTGGCCTGGCAGGCGGTCCACTCAGCAGCGCACGTCAGGGTCCGCGCAGGCTCCTCGCACAGCACTTCGCGCATGCCGCCGTTGGGTGAATCCCCCCACTCGCAGGCGAGCGGCTCCGCATCCGGCAGCCCGGTGGATCCACCACTAGACTCCGCACCGTCACTAGCGGCGTCTGAGTCGCCGCTGCTGGAGTCGCCGCCGCTGGCACCGTTGCTACTGGAGTCGTCGCTGCTGCTGCCAACCTGCTGGCCCGTGCTGCCTGCCGGCGCCTCGCCATCGTCACTGCAGGCGGTGTGGGCAACGCAGAGACATAGAAAGGCGGCGAGGCGACGCACGGCGAAAGCGTAGGCAATCGCCCGCAACGAGACAACGACACCAACCCTACCCCACCACCCCAGCCGGCCCACGGGCCGATCCAAAAACATGCAACGCCCGACGCCCGCGGCCGACCACCCTTGCGACGCGCCGGCCCTGGCGAGTGACTTGGGGCGAGAACGCCCCGCGCGGCCGCGGTCGAGCACCGGATCGGCGCGTCAGTCTTCGGGAAGCCGCCGAGGTCCGAAAGCTCCATCGCCAGGGGCTCAACAAGTCCGAGATCGCCAGGCGCCTCAGCATCGGCCGGACATCCGTGCGACGGATCCTCGGCTAAGTACTGTGGCCTCGGATTGGAGCGCTGTTTCTCGGGCAAGCTGAAGGGACGAAGTCAGGCAGCGGCATGCGGGGTTCCAACAACTGATCCATGTGTTCGGTCGATTCGTGAGCCGGTGTCAGGCCCGCCGCGCTACGATCCACAGCAGGTCCCCGACCGGGGGGTCCTCGGGAGCGGGCGCGCGACTCCTCCGCTCGATGATCGAGAGGCCGGCGGCCTCGAACTGTGTGTCCAGCTCATCGGCGCTGACCCAGCGCCGGGTTCGGTTAGGGCTCGTGAAGAGAGGGGGCGCGACGCCGAAGCACTCGGCGCCGAACCGCCCCTGTCTGGACATCGTCTCGCAGAAGAACAGCCCCGATGGCGCGAGGACTCGCGCCACTGCGGACAACATGCCGGCGCGATCCTCGTCTCGGACCAGGCAGTGCAGCGCGTGGTTGTCGAGCACGACCTCGAACACTTCGGTCATCCCGTCCAGGGTGACGATGTCCCCGACCTCGAAGCGAGCGTGGGGGACGAACGCCGCGTTGCGTCGGGCCAACGCGATCGCGGTCTCGGCGTAGTCGATGCCGACGATGCGATCGGCCAGCTCAGCGAAGCGCAGCCCCGCCTGCCCGCCGCCACACCCAAGATCCAGCACCGAGGCGAACCTGCAGCCGCGGGCGTAGGCCTCGATGAACGCGTCCAGCCCCGCGTAGGAGTCCTCGTCGGGGTGCTCGCAGCGGTCATCCCACCCCGCGCCACCGCGTGCTGCGATGGTCAGATACGCGGGCTGATGGTCGTAGTCGACCCGACGCGCGGCGCCCAGGCGTCCGACCTCTCGCAGGACCGCGGCGAGCACGTCGGGGGCCGCCGCGTCGGTGTCGAGCTCGACGAGCGCGTCGGCGAAGTGCAGCGGCCGGTAGCGGCAGGCCTCCAGGTGCGCGGCCAGCTGCGTGCCGTTCTTGCTCGGATCCGCGTGGACCCAGTGCCGGTCCCCATCTTCGCGCTCTTCGAACCGGCGCACGAGCGTCAGGGGCGGCGCGCAGAGGAACACCTCGAGCACGCGCTGAGCACTCCCTTCGACTGCAGCCTGTAGCCGTGCCGCGCCATCGGGGTTCAAGGTGGCCTCGACGATCAGCGGCGTCCCTGTGCACGCGGCCAAGGCCAGCTTCGCCAGCATCGACTCGTGCGCGCGGTGGTGCAGATGCCGAGGCTCGCCCCCTGCGTGAGCGTCCGACAGCGCCTCGGCCAGCGCGTCTCGCGAGAGCACCTGCAGGCCCAGCAAAGCATGAAGCGCCAGCGCCAGCGTCGATTTGCCGGCTGCCGGCGGGCCATGGATCACGATGAGCATGTCCCGAGGACAACGCGGTCTGCGGGCGCTACATATCCCCGTCCCACTGCTTCCATCCATCGCCCCACCACAGCGGCACCAGCTCCGCTCGCCGCTGGTGCGCAAGCACATCAACATCCAGGGGCGCTACGCGTTTGCGGTTCCTAAGCAGAATGGGCGCCTTCGGGCTCTCCAGACCCCGGATCGAACTCGACGCCGACGAGATGTAGGGAACCTGTCGCCTCTTAGCGCCGGATTTCGTTCCATTGTTCCCCATGGGCCGGTCCGGCGCTCGCAGGGCCGATGCCCACGATGGGCGCGACGCATGCTCACCGCTAAGAGCCTCGCCGCCCCGAGGCCAGTGCCTGCGGCTCGCGGCAGCATCGGCATGTTGCCCGGGCCGATGCAGCACGTCCCACGTGCTAGCGTCCGCGCACGCGCTGATGCACAAGGATGGCCCGCGAAGATGCTCTCGACACGACCTTGGTTATCCCCTCTCCTCGTCGGCTCCTCGCTCGGACTGCTTGCATCCCCAGCCTGCGGTGGCGGATGTGGTGAATCCGGACAAGGCAACCCGGATCAAGCGCCAGCGGAGTGCGTGGCGGCGAGCGCAAATGCCTGCCCACTAGGTTCGCTCACGATTGAGGCGTCAGCGTCCTCGGACTGCAGCGGCTCACTGGACATCGAGGCCGATGTCCTGCTTCAGAACGGATCCGGGAACCTCAAGGGGCGGTGCATTCGCGACGGTGAGTGCGCCTACTTTTGCGACTTCACCGAAAGCTGCCGCTATGGCGCCGAGAGTTACACCGCCTCGGAGGTGGTTTGCGCAGCAAACCCGGCGGCGATTTGCGACATCGCCGACGTTGCTGACGTGTGCCCGCCTGGCTCAGGACCGCGAATCGACTCCGAGATCGAAGAGGAATGCTCGCAGGCAGATCCCGACGTAGGCGAAGCGATCGATTGCAGGTTCAATGGGAGCTGCCTATTCGCCTGCGAGGTGCTCACCGGACATTGCGAGTGCGGTGTCGAGTCCATTACGCAGGAGGGCGTGTTTTGTAGCCCCTGCGTCGTGTGCAACCAAGGGGTCACTCGTTGCTCTGAAGATGGTGCGGGCACGGAGACCTGCGCGCCGGGGGGCACAACTTGGGTGTATACGCCGTGCGGGGGTGATGAACTCTGTGCCGGGCCGGCCGGGGAGGTGGCATGTCACACTTGCGCTTGCGATGAAATCGGTGCTTGTTGCGATGGCTGCGATGCTGTCGCCGATGGCACTCCGTGTCAGGACGGCGACCCGGCGACATTCAGCGAATGCGACGTGGGAACGTGTGCAGCCACGTGGGACGGCGCCATCCACGGGCATGGAACTTCGTTGTTCACGATCGGATTCGCCCCGGATGGGGTCTCGCTGGTCTCGACCGCATTTGACGGCACAAAGGTCTGGGACCGCACGAACGGGGCCGCGCTTGGGGAGCTCGCCTTCACCGACACCTTGGAAGCCGCCCAAAGCCTGAGCGCGAAGTTCCTCGGCGGCGACGATCTCTTCACGTTCAGCGTCACTCAGGACTCGGCCGTTTGGGACTACACGAACCCTGCGCAGGATCCATTACGGCTCTTCCGACCCGATGGTGTCAACCCAACGGTCTGGGCCGCCCCAACGGCCGACGGAACGCATGCAGGATTCCTCTACTGTGAAACAACTGCAACGCCGCCGTTGTGCGAAACCGCTGGCGTTTACTTCGTCGACCTGAGCTCCGGCGACGTTGTGCCCGACAGCACGTCGATCATTGGGCACCCACTACTCTCGATCGAATTCTCTCCCGACGGCAATCGGGCCCTGGGGCGCGCGGCCTTCTCGGCGGACGAACCCGAGGTCGGGCTGTACTCGCTCACTTTCGACTCCGCGACTTTGTCGTTAGCATCCGCAGGAAGCTCCACCGCGCAGCTCTCTGGCTTCCCGGTCTTCTCGCCCCAGGGCTCGACAGTTGCTACCCCGGTCCACGGTCCAGGCGAAGCCGGGATCGAGCTCCGCACGGCCGCATCGATCCAGACGGTTGCAGAGACGATCCCGCTCGACGCAGCCCCGATACGACTCGCCTACAACTCGGACGGCACGCGGCTTGGTGTACTGACTTGCGACGAAGACTTCGAGATCTGCGACGTAAGGGTTTTCAGCACGAATACCCTTTCCGAGGTGTTCAGACTGGACGACTTCCCAACCGGGCTCACTGGCCTCGCCTTCAACGAATCCGGCGACCTCCTTGCGGTCGGCCGGACCGATGGCTTCATCCACGTCCTCGACGTGTCTGAGCTCGACGACTAGCGGCTGCACGCAAGGGCGACACGAGCCCGG
>JAJFGI010000398.1 GCA_021776215.1 Kiloniellaceae bacterium
GCCTAAGCCAAGTAGCGGGCGGTCAGGTGGGTCTCCAGGGCCCTTGGATCAAGGGGGCGGCCGGTGGCCTGTTCGAGCAGGCCGTCGGTCGAATGGAACGAGCCCCAGGCATGCACGTTTTGCCGCAGCCAGCCCATCAACGGCGCGAAGTCGCCGCGGCCGATGGCCGCCGGGATCTCCGGCACCGCCGCCTTGGCGGCGGCGAAAAGCTGCGCCGCGGCGATGGCGCCCAGGGTATAGGTGGGGAAATAGCCCCAGGCCCCGTCGAACCAGTGGATGTCCTGCAAGCAGCCTTGGCGGTCGTCCGGTGGGGTGATGCCCAACAAATCGTGCATGCCGGCATTCCACGCCGCCGGCAGATCGGCCAACGGCAAATCGCCGGCGATCACCTGCCGCTCCAGCCGATAGCGCAGGATGACGTGCGCCGGATAGGTTACCTCGTCGGCATCGACGCGGATGAAGCCGGGCCGCACTTGGTTGTACAGGCGCCGCAGGTTGTCCGCGGTCCAGGCCGGGCCGTCGCCGGCAAAGGCCTGCCGCGCCAGGGGCGCCAGGTAGGCCACGAACTCGGCCCCGCGGCAGGCCTGCATTTCGATCAGCAGCGACTGGCTTTCGTGCGCCGCCATGCCGCGCGCCGCGCCCACCGGCTGGGTCCGCCACGCGCTCGGCAGGCCGCGCTCGTAGAGGGCATGGCCGGTCTCGTGCAGAACGCCCATCAGGGCCTTGGCGAAATCCGCCTCGTCATAGCGGGTGGTGATGCGCACATCGTCGGGCACGCCGCCGCAAAAGGGGTGCAGGCTGGTATCCAGCCGCCCATGGGCGAAATCGAAGCCGACGGCGGCCATCAGGCGGCGCGCCAGGGCTTCCTGGACGGCGGCGGGGAACGGGCCTTGCGGGGCCAGCGGCGGCGGGGCCGCCGCCTGCCGGTCCAGGACGCGGCTGAGGAATTCGGGCAGGAAGGCCGCCAGATGGTCGAAGACCGTATCGATGCGGGCGGCGGAGCTGCCCGGCTCGTACTCGTCGAGCAGGGCATCGTACGGCGCGCAGCCGAGCAACGCCGATTTCGCCGCCGCCGATTCGCGCACCAGGTCGAGCAGCGCCTGCATGGACGGCAGGACGGCGGCGAAATCGCTGTCGGGCCGGGCCTGGCGCCAGATCATTTCACAGCGGTTGCGCGCCCGGCTGAGCGCATCCACCAGATCCGCGGGCAGCGCCGTGGTATGCAGCCAGTCGCGGCGCATTTCGCGCAGGTTGGCGCGCTGCCAGGGGTCGAGCGGCGCGCTGTCGCCCTCGGCGTCGTCCAGCAGGTCGGCCACGGCCGGGTCGCTCAACAGCTCGTGGCAGATCACCTGCAGGGCCGCCAGCTGCTCGCTGCGCGCCTCGGCGCCGCCGGCGGGCATCATCGCCGACATATCCCAGTTCAGCATGGCCGCCGCCTCGCGCAGGGCGTTCAGGCGGCGGAAGCGGGTCTCGAGGGCGTCATAGGGGCGCGTCATGGGGTTCTTCCTTGGAGGACGGGCGGCTTTGATGCACCACATAGATCACCAGCAAGGCCAGGGCCAGGGCATACCAGGTCAAGGCGTAGCCGAGATGGTTGTTGCGCACCTCCACCGGCCGCAGACCGCCGATGGGCAGACCGCCGGGATTGTCGCCCGGGCCGGCGACGACGTAGAGCGAGGTGATCGCCCCGGCCGCGCCCGCCCCGCCCACGCCCGCCTGGGCCGCCATGGCCGGCAGGTCCATCCATAGCCAGTAATTTTCCGCCGGCTGATTCGCCGGGCGAAACAGATCGCTGCCGTTCCAGCCGCCGGTGCGGACCTGGCCCTCGATGGTGACGACCCCCGGGATTTGACCGGCCGGGCGTGTCTCGGGCGCCCGCCGGGCGCTGGGCACCCAGCCGCGATCGACCAGGACCAGGCGGCCGTCTTCCAGGGCCAACGGCGTGATGACGTCGAAGCCGGCCTCGCCCCGGTGCAGGCGGGCCCCGACATAGAGCTCCCGGTCATGCAGGAAATGACCGCGCAGGCGAACCGGCATGAACGCCAGGTCCGCCGGATCGGCGATGACCGGCGGCAGGGCCTGGGGCGGCTGCCCCGTGCGGGTCGCGAGATCGGCGATCAGCGCTTCCTTCCAGGCCAGGCGCTGCATCTGCCAGGTGCCCAGGCCGACGAGCAGCAACACCGCGAGAAGCGCGGCGAGGGTCGCCCCCAGACGTGGCCGAAAGCGCCACCGGGTGCCGCTCATAGCCCTCCTAGTCGTAGTCAACGGTGCCCGAGTCGCTCGCCTTGTGGTGGAACTGCAGGGCGATCAGAACGCCCTTCATGGGCCGCAGCAGCGCCAGGCTGCCGCCGAGGATCAGCGGCGGCCAAATCGCCATATGCAGCCACATGGGGGGCGCGAACCGGGCCTCGACAAAGAGCGCCATGGGGACCACGAGGAACCCGAGAATCAGGATGATGAAGACCGACGGGCCGTCGCCGCTGTCGGCTTTGCGCAGATCCAGGCCGCACACCGAGCAGTGTTCGGCGACGGTCAGGAAGCCTTTGAAAAGCGCCCCCTGGCCACAGCGCGGACAGCGGCAGGCGAGGCCCGTCGCCAGGGGCGAGCGGCGCGGGTAATAGTCCTTATCGGACATCGACCGCGCCGCCGGGATTCCTCTCCCGGATCAGGAGCCCCACAGGTAAACGGCGCTGAACAGGAACAGCCAGACCACGTCGACGAAATGCCAGTACCAGGCCGCCGCCTCGAAACCGAAATGGTGATCGGGCGTGAAATGCCCACGCCAGGCGCGGACCAGGGTGACGATCAGGAAAATCGTGCCGATGATGACGTGGAAGCCGTGGAAGCCGGTGGCCATGAAGAAGGTGGAGGGATAGATGCCCTCGGTGAAGCCAAAGGCCGCATGGGCGTACTCGTAGGCCTGCAGCGCCGTGAACGTAATCCCCAAGAGGATGGTGACGATCAGGCCCTGGACCGTGCCGCGCCGATTGCCCTTGCGCAGCTCGTGATGCGCCCAGGTCACCGTGCATCCGGAGAGCAGAAGGATCAGGGTATTGAGCAGCGGCACCCCGAAG
>JAJFGI010000399.1 GCA_021776215.1 Kiloniellaceae bacterium
CGTGTGCTCTTCCGATCTTCTCCCTGTGACTGACACCGGGGCGGTGGCACGGATCGCCGCCCCCGACTTTTTTCGATCATTGTGTGGAAGCGGTGAGCCATGGCCGAACCCTTGCGCCTGATATTGACCGTGCCGCCGCCGGTCGAGCCGGTAACGCTCGCGGAGGCGAAGGGCTTTCTGCGGGTCGATATCGGCAATGATGACGCGCTGATCGCGGCGTTGGTTACCGCCGCCCGCGGGGCGTGCGAGCGCTTTACCGGGCGGGCTCTCGTGACGCAAACCTGGACCTTGTTTCGCGACGACTGGCCTGGCACGGCGGGAGCGGTCAACGGTGTGCTGGATGGTGCGCGATCCGGCCCGTTCGTGACGGGGCGCGGGGCCGCCATCGAAATCCCGCGGCCGCCGCTGCTGTCCGTCGTGCATGTGAAGACCTATGACGACGCGGACACGGCAACCGTTTGGCCGGCGAGTAACTACCTGGTCGATACAGCGAGCGAACCGGGCCGGCTGATCGCGCGGACCGGGGCGGTGTTGCCCGAGACAACGCGGGCGGCCGCCGGCATCGAGATTCGCTTCGTCGCCGGCTATGCCCCGGACGAGAGCGCGTCGCCCAGCGATCTGGCCGGCAACATCCCCGGCGATGTGGTCGAGGGGATCCGGCGCCTGGTCGCCTATCTGTACGAGAATCGCGGCGAATGCGGCGCCGACGAGGGGGCGGCGTTGTCGGGTGCGACATTGCTGTGGCGCCCATACCGGATCATGAGGATTTAGATGGGGCCTTGCGCGCGCGTTTTGAGCGACCTGCGGCACGTGGTGGAGATCCAGGCCGAGTCGACAACCGGCGATGGCGGCGGTGGGCAGAGCGATCCATGGGCCACCCCGGTCATTGTCGCCACGGTGCGCGCGCGTGTCGAACCGCTGCGCGGCACCGAACGGCAACATGCCATGCAAATCGAGGCGGCAGTGACTCATCGGGTCACCATCCGCCACCGATCGGACGTAACGGCGAAGATGCGACTGAAATTCGATAACCGGTTTCTCAATATCCGTGCCGTCATCGACGTGCGGGAACAGGGACGGTTTCTGGAACTGATGTGCGAGGAAGGCGTGGCGACATGATCCGCGTCCGGATCGTTGGCATAGACCGTCTGGCCGCGACCTTGCGCCGCTTGCAGTCGGATCGGTCGGCTGCCTTGGCGGCGGCGGTTTCCGCCGGAGCACATGACGTGCGTGAGGCGGCCACACGGAACTTGCCGCGTCGGAGTGGGCGGCTGGCACGGCGCGTGACCGTCGAGATCGCGCCCGACGGCCTCGCCGCCACGGTGGGAACCGATCTGGACTACGGGACATTTCTGGAATTGGGGACCCGGCGAATGGCGGCGCGGCCATGGCTGCGGCCGGCCTTCCTGGCATTGCGGAGCAGGTTGCGCGCGAACCTGGCGCGGGCCGCCGCCGGTGTGGTTGGGAGCGGCGGACGATGAGCGCCGATTCGCAATGGCCGTTGCAGCAGGCGGTGTACGGCGCGCTGACCGGCGATGCCGCCATACAAGCATTTCTTGGTAATCCGACGCGCGTGTTCGATCACGTGCCGCAGGGCAGCGCCTTTCCGTTCCTGGTGATCGGCGAGGTCAGTGCGACGCCGTTCGATACCAAGACCGAGTCCGGGCTGGATCAGAGCCTGACCCTGCATACCTGGTCGCGGTATCGGGGCCTGAAGGAAATCAAGACCGTCATGGCGGCGGTCGCCGATGTCCTCGATGGCCAGTCTCTTGCGGTGAGCGGACATACACTCGTTTTGCTGCGCTTCGAGTTCGCCAGCACGGTTGTCGACGATGACGGGCTGACGCGCCATGGGGTGCAGCGCTTCCGGGCCCTGACGCAGCCGACGCCTTAAGCCATGGTCGGCGGATGGGTGGTGCCGCGCCTGTGGCCCGACGCCACGGTGGCCTGTCTGGGCGGTGGGCCAAGCCTGACGCGGACCGACGTGGATCGGCTGCGGGGCCGGGTGCGGGTGATCGCGGTCAACGACGCCTGGCGCTTGGCGCCGTGGGCGGATGTGCTCTACGGCTGCGATTGGCGCTGGTGGCTGAAGCACGGCGGTGTTCCGGGCTTCAAGGGGATCAAGGTCAGCCTGTCCAACTCGCGCGGGCATCTGGACGACTTTCCGGAGATTCGGCTGCTCGAGAATACCGGCGTGGAGGGACTGGAGGTCCGCCGGGGCGGATTGCGGACGGGGCGCAACGGCGGTTATCAGGCGATCAACCTGGCGGTGCATCTGGGCGCCCGGCGCATCCTGTTGCTCGGCTACGACATGAAGGCCGGGGACGACGGACGCACCCATTGGTTCGGGGATCACGCCGATTGGCCGACGCGCCCGAATATCTTTGCAACGGCGATGCTGCCGCACTTCGCGGGACTCGCGGCGGCGCTGCGCGGTGCCGGGATCGAGACCATCAATTGTGCGCCGGAGACCGCCTTGACGGTCTTTCCCACCCTGGATGTGGAGACGGCCCTTGGCCAATGCCTTTAGCCTGCTGCCGGACCGCTTTGCCGATGGCCGGCATGGGGCCATCGAGGCCGGGCTGGAGGCGGCAGGTTGGCGGATCAAGACGGGATACGGGGCGCCGCGCTCGCCCGACGATGTGTTGGTGACCTGGACGGTGCATCGCGGCGCCAAGGAAATGGCCGCCCGCGCCTTTGAAGCCGCCGGGGGCCGGGTTGTCGTTTGCGAGGAAGCCTATTTTCGCGAGATCAAGGGCGAGCGGCACTTCGCCATCGCCCTGCATGACCACAACGGGGCCGGGCACTGGCGCTGCGGCGGGCCCGAGAGGTGGGACTCTTTCGGCATCGAATCGAAGCCGTGGCGAAATCGCGGCGAGCACGTCGTGGTGCGCGAACAACGCGGCATCGGCAGCGAGCGGATGGCCAGCCCGCCGTTGTGGCACGACCAGGCGATCGCCCGCCTGCGGGCCATCACTAGGCGGCCTGTGACGCTGCGCCGGCATCCGAAGAACGCACCGGACCAGCCGCCGCTGGCCGAGGCGTTGACGGGGGTACATGCGGTGGTGACCTGGGCGAGCAGCATCGCGGCGCAGGCCCTGGTGCTGGGTGTGCCGGTTTTCTACGAAGCGCCGCGCATCGTCTGTGCCGGTGCCTGCAACCGGGGACTGGACGGGATCGAGACGCCGGCCAAGCCGGACCGGCTGCCGGCGCTGGAGCGCCTGGCGTGGGCGCAATGGTCGGTGCGCGAAATCACGCGCGGCGATCCGTTCCGGTTCCTGCTGGCGCGATAGATGACGGTTGTCTGCTATCCCAGCGTCGGCAAGCGCAAGGCCCTGAAGCTGAGCTGTGCTTTCGCCGAAGGCTGTGGCGGTGAGATCGCCGGCACGGGCGATACCAAGTTGCGGCCGGGTGCGGCGTTCTTTTACGGCATGACCGAGCACACCTTGCGGCTGATCGACCGGTGCCGGTGCGAGAGGCGGGAGTGGTACTACGCCGACAACGCCTATTATTTTGGACGCGGCGACTACTTTCGGGTCAGCCGGGGCCGGTTTCAACATGACGGCTCGGGCAATGCCGGCCCGGAACGGTTTGCGCGCTTCGGTGTCAAGGTCCGGCCCTGGCGGCGGCACGGCACGGCGGTCTTGATCGCGACTCAGAGCGAGCTGTTCTACCGCCTGCTACTGGGTATCGAGCGGCGAACGTGGGTTGCGGAACGGGTTGCCGAGATTGCCGCGGTCAGCGACCGGCCCATTCGGGTTTGTCATAAACCGAAGTCAACCGAATCGGGGAACGCGCCCTACGCGCCGGTCTTCGAAACTGAATTGGCGGACGCCTGGGCGGTGGTGACGCATTCCAGCAGCGCCGCCGTCAAGGCGTTGGTTGAGGGGGTGCCTGTCTTTTGCACCGCACCCAGCATGGCATCGCGCATGGG
>JAJFGI010000400.1 GCA_021776215.1 Kiloniellaceae bacterium
GCGCGGCCTCGGTCAGCGGGGACACTGCCGGCCGGGACATAGAGCATCGGCGGTTGCTCCGGCTCGGGCAGCGCCCGCTGCACGGTGTCCATGTAGAGGGTGAACCCCGTTGAGGATTCGCGGCCGCCATCGGGCAGATCCGTCGTGTAGCGACCGCCCCGCCCCAACTCGCCCCGCACGTCGCGCGCGAAAACGATGAAGCTGATACCGGTGTGATACTCGAAACCGCGATGTTCGACCGCATCGACGGTGAGGATCAGATCCGGCGCCGCGTTACGGACCAATCCAACGACACGGCGCAAGCGGGCGACATCCGCCTTGGCGGCCTTGGGCAGCGATAGCTTGGCCAACGCCGCGAGCGCCGCATCGGCCGGCCCGGCGGCGCGCAGGAGCGCCGTGAATAGCGGCGCCCGGTCGCCGGCGATCCGCGCCACGGCGGCGCTGTCCTTGCGATCGAGGGCCTGGCGCAAGGCGGCGCTTTGCCCGGCGTCCAAACCGAGCGAATCGGCCAAGCCTCCGACCAGGGGCGGCAGATTGAGATCGATCGACAAGTGGGCGACACCGACGGCTCCCAGTGCCTCGGCGGCGAGCAGCACGACCTCGGCATCCGCGCCCTCTTGGCCGGCGCCGATCAACTCGACACCGACCTGGCCGAACTGCCGCTCGGATCTGAGCTGGCTGCCTTTTACCTGCAAAATCTGGCCGCCGTAACACAGGCGCAGGGGCCGCGCCGCCTTGCGCAGCCGGGTTGCCGCGATGCGCGCCACTTGCGGCGTCATGTCGGCGCGCAGGCCCATCATGCGCTGACTGACCGGATCCATCAGGCGGAAGGTCTGCTGCGTGAGCGTCGTCCCCGCCCCGGCCAGCAACGTCTCCTCGAACTCGAGAAGCGGCGGCTTGACCCGCTGATACCCATGGGCGGCGAAACAGGCGACCAGCCGTTCGACGGTCGCGGCCTCCCGCGCCGCATACGGCGGCAGGACGTCCTCCAATCCGGCCGGCAAAAGTGCTTTGTCGCCAAGCGTATCCATAGTTCTCGTCCGATGCACCGGCAGCGTTAGTAGCGTGAATTGCCGCCCCGGGCCAGCTAGAAGCGCAGCGCCAGGGCCTGCTTGATGTGCGGCAAGGCCCGCACCTTCTCGAGAATCGCGGGGGCGATGGCCTCGTCCAGCTCCAAAAGCGCGATAGCCTCCTCACCCCGGCCGGCGCGGCCGAGATGAAAGGTGGCGATGTTGACCCCGGCATCACCGAGGGTCTTGCCAAGGGCACCGATCAGCCCCGGCTTATCCGCGTTGGTAATATAGAGCATATGCGGGCCGAGCTCGGCCTCGATCGGGATGCCCTTGATTTCCACCAGGCGCGGCTTGTCGCCGCCGAAGAGTGTCCCGGCAACGCACCGCGGCCCGCGCTCGGTGGTGACCGTCAACCGAATCAGAGTCTGGTAGTCGCAGTCGCGTTCGTGTTTTACCTCGGTGACGTCGATGTTGCGCTCGCGGGCAATGACCGGGGCGTTGACCATGTTCACGCTATCCAGGATTGGCGACAACAGCCCGGCAAGGGCCGCTTGGGTCAGTGGCCGGCAATTCAGCTCCGCCACGTGCCCCTCGTACTCGATGGTCATGTCGCGCAGGCCGGTGCGGGTGAGCTGGCCAGCAAATCCGCCAAGCTGTTCGACAAGCTTCATGTACGGGCTGAGGCGCTGCGATTCCTCGGCGCTCAAGGACGGCATGTTGAGGGCATTGGTAATGGCGCCGGTGAGAAGATAGTCGGAGATCTGCGCGGCGATCTCCACCGCGACTTTCTCCTGCGCCTCGGTCGTGGACGCGCCCAGGTGCGGCGTCGCCACCACCTGCTCCATACCGAAAAGCGGGTTGTCGCGCGCCGGCTCCTCGGTGAAGACATCGAGCGCGGCGCCCGCCACGTGGCCCGACTCGATGGCAGCCTTGAGATCCGCCTCGACCACCAGGCCGCCGCGCGCGCAGTTGATGATGCGCACGCCGCGCTTGGTCTTGCGCAAGGCGGCGGCGTCGATGATACCGCGGGTCTTATCGGTCATCGGCACGTGCAAGGTGATGAAGTCGGACCGCGCTAAAAGATCTTCGAGGGTGACCTTTTCGACACCCAGATCGAGCGCCCGATCAGCGGACAGGAACGGATCGAAGGCGATGACCCGCATGCGCAGGGCCAAGGCGCGTTCGGCGACGATCGAGCCGATGTTGCCGCAACCAATGACCCCGATAGTCTTGCCGGTCAGTTCCACACCCATGAAGCGCGACTTTTCCCACTTGCCCGCTTGGGTCGAGCGGTCGGCCGCGGGAATTTGCCGCGCCAACGAAAAGAGCATGGCGATGGTGTGTTCCGCCGTGGTGATGGAATTACCACCCGGCGTGTTCATCACCACGATGCCACGCTGGGTCGCGGCCGGCAAGTCGATGTTGTCGACGCCGATGCCCGCACGGCCGATGACTTTTAGATTCGTTGCCGCGGCAATCACCGCCGGCGCCACCTTCGTGGCCGAGCGCACCGCCAAACCGTCGTATGCACCAATGCGCTCGATCAACTGTTCGGGCGTCAGCCCGGTGGCCACGTCGGCCTCGATGCCGCGGGTGCGGAATACCTCGGCGGCGCTTTCACTCATCTTGTCCGCAATCAGAACCTTCGCCATCTAGGCTTCCCCGCCCCCCTTTACTTCGCCATAGGCCCAGTCCAGCCAGGGCAGCAGGGCCTCCATGTCCTCGCGGGCGACGGTGGCGCCGCCCCAGATGCGCAGCCCCGGCGGCGCGTCCCGGTAGGATGCGATATCGTATCCGGCCTCCGCGTCCGCGATACGCGCCGCAATCGCCTTCGCCGCCGCCGCTTGCTCGGATGCGGGCAACGCCTGGAACCAGGGATCGACGATCTTCAGGCAGATCGACGTGCACGAGCGAGTCGCCGGTTCCTCGGCCAGGAAGTCGACCCAGTCGCGCGCCGCCACCCAGCCTGCGACGACCGCCAGATTGGCCTCGGCGCGGGCCATGAGGGCCGGCAGGCCGCCGATCTCCTCCGCCCAGCGCAGCGCGTCCAAGGCATCCTCGACGCAGAGCATGGACGGCGTATTGATGGT
>JAJFGI010000005.1 GCA_021776215.1 Kiloniellaceae bacterium
GCGCCCGTTGATCTCCTTGCGCACGCGTAGCAATTCGTCGATGCGGCAGTCGACGGTCAGGTAGAAGTGCGGCACCATCTGCTTGGCTTCGGTCAGGCGGCGGGCGATTGTCTTGCGCATACTGCTGTGCGGTTCCTGCCGATAGGTCATGCCCAGCATGTCGGCCAGGGCCTTGGCGCCCGGTCCGGCGGCCGCCGGCGCCTTGGCCGGGGCGGCACCAGCCCCCTGGGCCCGCGCCGCCGGCGCCGCGCCACTCAGAGCGCCTTCGATATCCCGCTTGATCACCCGTCCGTGCGGCCCGCTGCCGTTCAGGGCCGCCAGGTCGAGGCCGGCTTGCTGCGCCATGCGTCGCGCCAGAGGACTGGCGGCGATGCGTTCGCCGTCGACGCGCGCCGGGACGGCCGTCGGCTCGGCCCGTGCCGCCGGCGCTGCTGCCGGCGCTGATGCTGGGGGTGCTGGGTCGGATGCTGGCGCCTTGGCAGGGGCGGGCGACGGCTCGGGCGATGGCGCGGCCGCGGCCTTCGGCGCGGGTTTTTTCTCGGCTTTCTTCTCGACGCCTTTGAGGGCGGCCTTGTCCTCGCCCTCCTCCAACAGCACGGCGATCACCTCGTTGACCGGGACGCCTTCGGTGCCTTCGGCGACGACGATCTTGCCCAGGGTGCCCTCGTCCACGGCCTCGACTTCCATCGTCGCCTTGTCGGTCTCGATTTCGGCCAGGACGTCGCCGGCCTTCACCTCGTCGCCTTCCTTCATGAGCCACTTGGCGACGGTCCCCTCGGTCATGGTCGGCGACAGGGCCGGCATGAGGATGTTGATCGGCATGGAATTGCGTCCCTTTTTCGGCCGGTCAGTCGGCGTAGCAAACGTGCTTGGCGGCGGCGACGACATCCGCCACCTGTGGCAGGGCCAGGCGTTCCAGGTTGGCCGCGTAGGGCATGGGCACGTCGGCGCCGCAGACGCGGGTGACCGGCGCGTCCAGCCAATCGAAGGCGTGCTCCATCATCAGCGCCGCCAACTCAGCGCCGATGCCGGCAGTCGGCCAGCCCTCCTCCACGGTTACCAAGCGGTTGGTGCGCTTGACCGAGTCGATCACCGTTTCGCTATCCAGTGGGCGCAACGAGCGCAGGTCGATCACCTCGGCCTCGATGCCGTCTTGCGCCAGCGCCTCGGCCGCTTCCAAGGCCCGGCCAACGGAAATCGAAAACGTCACGATGGTCACGTCGCGGCCGGGGCGCACGACTTTCGCCTTGCCGATGGGCACGATCCAGTCGTCGCTCTGCGGCACCTCGAAGCTCTGCCCGTAGAGCACCTCGTTCTCGAGGAAGATGACCGGGTTGGGATCGCGGATCGCCGCCTTCAAGAGACCCTTGGCATCCGCCGCCGACCACGGGGCGACGACTTTCAGGCCCGGGATGTGCGCGTACCAGCTGGCGTAGCATTGCGAATGCTGCGCGGCGACGCGGGCGGCGGCCCCGTTCGGGCCGCGGAAGACGATGGGCGAGCTAATCTGCCCGCCGGACATGTAGCGGGTCTTCGCCGCCGAGTTGATGATCTGATCGATCGCCTGCATGGCGAAATTGAAAGTCATGAACTCGACGATCGGCCGCAGGCCGTAGAACGCGGCGCCGACACCAATGCCGGCAAAGCCCTGCTCGGTGATCGGCGTATCGATCACCCGCTTGGCGCCGAACTCCTCCAACAGGCCCTGACTGATTTTGTAGGCGCCCTGGTATTCGGCCACCTCCTCACCCATCAGGAAGACGGTGGGATCGCGGCGCATCTCCTCGGCCATGGCGTCGCGCAAGGCCTCGCGCACGCTCTGCGATGCCGTCGGCCCGTCCCATTCCGGCTCGGCCGCAACCGGCGCGGCCGGGGACTTTGCGGGCGCGGATTGGGGCTCCGCTTGCGCGGCAGGCGGGGCCTCGGCCGCGGCTGCTGCCGGCGCGGGCGTCGCATCATTCATATTGGCAAGGGCACTTTCGTCCTCCCCTTCTTCGAGCAGGACGGCGATCGGGGTATTGACGGCAACGCCTTCGGTCCCCTCGGCGACCAATTGCTTGCCGAGGACGCCTTCGTCGACCGCCTCCACCTCCATGGTCGCCTTGTCGGTCTCGATCTCGGCGATGGTATCGCCGGCGGCAACGGCATCGCCGGTCTGTTTCAGCCACTTCGCCAGCTTGCCCTCGGTCATGGTCGGCGACAGGGCCGGCATTAGAATTTCGATGGGCATGGTCCCTCCGGCGAAACGGTCATGGGGCGCTGGTGCTTACGCCTCGGCATAGATGTCGGTGAACAGCTCGGCGACATCCGGCTCCGGGCTGTTTTGGGCGAATTCCGCCGCCTCGGAGACGATCTCTTTCACGTTGCGATCCATCTCCTTCAGGCTCGCCTCGTCGGTCACTTTGCTGTCCAGTAGGGCGCCGCGCAGCCGCTCGATGGGATCGCGCTCCTGGCGCATCTTCTGCACTTCTTCCTTGGCCCGGTATTTCGCCGGGTCCGACATGGAATGGCCGCGGTAGCGGTAGGTCAGCATTTCCAGGATCTGCGGCCCCTTGCCGGAGCGAGCGTGGGCGACCGCCTTGCGCCCGGCCTCGCGCACCGCCAGCACGTCCATGCCGTCGACCTGAACCCCCGGGATGCCATAGGCCTGACCGCGGTGATACAGATCCGTGCGGGCCGAGGCGCGCTCGATCGAGGTGCCCATGCCGTACTTGTTGTTCTCGATAACGTAGACGACGGGAAGTTTCCACAGGGCGGCCATGTTGAACGATTCATAGACCTGGCCCTGGTTCACCGCGCCGTCACCCAGGTAGGTCAGGCAAACCGCCGCCTCGTCCTTGTACTTGTGGGCGAAGGCCAGGCCGGTGCCCAGGGGCACCTGCGCGCCGACGATGCCGTGCCCGCCGTAGAACCCTTTGTCCTGGCTGAACATGTGCATGGAGCCGCCTTTGCCGCGGGAATACCCGCCGCGGCGGCCGGTCAGCTCGGCCATGACCCCCTTCGCCTCCATGCCGGTGGCCAGCATGTGGCCATGATCCCGGTAGGAGGTGATGACCGTGTCGCCCTCGGTAATGGCGGCCTGCATGCCGACCACCACCGCCTCCTGTCCCACGTAAAGATGGCAGAAGCCGCCGATCAGGCCCATGCCGTACATCTGCCCCGCCTTCTCCTCGAAACGGCGGATGAGCAGCATTTCGCGGTAGAGCTCCAGTAACTCGTCCCGGTTGGTGGAGGCCACGTCCGGCCCGCTCCGGCCCCGCTTCGCGGCCGTCTTCTTTGTGGCCGTCTTCTTTGCGGCCGTGGCGCCCTTCGATTTGCTGGATTTCGCCGCTTTCGTCGCCATGGCAACCAATCCCGGTTCGTGCGGCGAAAAACCGGAGTGTCCGGCAGCAACCGCAAAACGCCCAGAGTAGACGCAAACCGTTAAACTTGCAATGACGACGAAGGTATTGTTTTTTTTATATAATAGGAGAATTAACTTGATTTGAATTAAGCGGACTGTCGCCCCGGTATCCGCCGATTGGTCGCTCAGGGCCCCGGCGTCCGCCTGTCGGGCAAGAGAATGATGACCTCATCCTCGCGGCCGTAGTTGAGCAGCGAGTGGGCCCGCTCGTCGAGCATGTCCCGATCGAGGCTGTCGGGCCGCAATAGAATGACGCGGCGCTCCAGATCCGTGCGCCGTTCCGTCAGCGCGATTTGCGTGGTCCGCGCCTGCGCCAGCTCCTGGTTGACGGCCAGCCAGGCCAGCAGGCCGCGCTCACCCTGCACGGCGTGATAGCCGAAATAGGCGACCAGACAAAAAATAACGACCGGCGGCGCAATCAGCCGGGCGCGATCCTTGATCTCGTGAAGAACCTCCATGGCGGCCACCGAATCACAGACCGATTCATGCCGTCAATGAAAAACGTCAAGAGATTCCAGTTGGATTCAAGGTTTGTTGCGGAAAGGACTCAAGGTTCACGGTTTGGACTCGGACGCACCTAGTTCCGCCGAAGCCGGGCGCCGCCGTAGATCGCGATGGGTCCCAGCTCTTCCTCGATCCGCAAAAGCTGGTTGTATTTCGCCAGCCGGTCCGACCGCGACAGCGACCCGGTCTTGATCTGCCCGCAGTTGGTGGCCACCGCCAGATCGGCGATGGTGGCATCCTCCGTCTCGCCGGAGCGGTGCGACATAACCGCGGCATAGGCCGCTTTGTGGGCCATGTCCACGGCCTCCAGGGTCTCGCTCAACGTGCCGATCTGGTTGACCTTGACCAGGATCGCATTGGCCACGCCCCGGCCGATGCCATCGGCCAGACGCGCCGGATTGGTGACAAACAGGTCGTCGCCCACCAGTTGCACGGTCTTGCCCAGCGCCCCGGTCAAAGCCGCCCAGCCGTCCCAGTCGTCCTCGGCCATGCCGTCCTCGATGGAGAAGATCGGATAGCGGGCACACAAGTCACCGAGATAGGTGACCATGGCCGCCGCATCCAGGGTCTTGTCCTCGCCCGCCAGGTGGTACTTGCCGTCCTTGAAGTATTCGGTGGCGGCGCAGTCGAGGGCGAGCAGCACATCCTCGCCCAGGCGATAGCCGGCGCTCTCCACCGCCTTGGCGACGAACCCGAGGGCCTCGTCGGTCGAGCCCATGTTCGGGGCGAAGCCGCCCTCGTCGCCGACGTTGGTGTTATGACCGGCATCGCTCAAGCCGCGGCGCAAGGCATGAAAGATCTCCGCCCCCGCGCGCAAGGCCTCGGCGAAGCTGTCAGCACCCACCGGCACGATCATGAATTCCTGAATATCGAGGGCGTTGTCCGCATGGGCGCCGCCATTGATGATGTTCATCAGCGGCGCCGGCAAGGTCCGCGCGGCGACCCCGCCCACATAACGATACAGCGGCAGGCCGGCATCCTCCGCCGCCGCCTTGGCCACCGCCAAGCTCACCCCAAGGATGGCGTTCGCGCCGAGGTTTCCCTTGTTCGGGGTGCCATCGAGTTCGCGCATCAGCCGGTCGATGTTGCCCTGGTCCTCCGCGTCCTGCCCGGCGAGCAGGTCAAGCAGATCGTGATTGACCGCCTCGACCGCCTTCAGGACGCCCTTGCCGCCGTAGCGCTTTTTGTCGCCGTCGCGCAGCTCCACCGCCTCGTGCTTGCCCGTCGAGGCGCCCGACGGCACGGCGGCGCGACCGAAGGCGCCGGTCTCCAGGGTCACCTCGACCTCGACCGTGGGATTGCCGCGGGAATCCAGGATCTCGCGGCCCTTGATGTCGATAATGGCGGTCATTTCGGTAATGGCTCCGTCTTGAATCCGGTTAGGCGATGCTGACCGGCCGCTCTTTCGCCAGGCGGTCGAATGCGATGAGGGTCTCGACCAGGGCCGGCAGATCCTTCAGGTGGACCATGTTGGGCCCGTCCGAGGGGGCGTTGTCCGGGTCCTGGTGCGTCTCCATGAAAACGGCGGCGACGCCGATGGCCACGGCGGCGCGGGCGAGGATGGGAACGAACTCGCGCTGACCGCCGGTGGTCGCCCCCTGCCCGCCGGGCTGCTGCACCGAATGGGTGGCATCGAAGACCACGGGGCAGCCAGTCTGGGCGGCCATGATGGGCAGCGAGCGCATGTCGGACACCAACGCGTTGTAGCCAAACGAGGCCCCGCGCTCGCAGACCAGGATGTTGCGATTGCCGGAGGCTTCGAGCTTGCGCACCACGTTGGTCATGTCCCAGGGCGCTAGGAACTGGCCCTTCTTCACGTTGATCGCCTTGCCGGTCTCAGCCGCGGCCACCAGCAGGTCGGTTTGCCGGCAAAGAAAGGCCGGAATCTGTAACACGTCGACGGCTTCCGCCACGGTCGCGCAGTGATCGGGCGCATGCACGTCCGTGAGCACCGGGCAGCCATAGGTCTCGCGCACCTCGGCCAGGATGGGCAAGCTTGCTTCCAAGCCCATACCCCGGTTGGATTTCAGGCTGGTCCGGTTGGCCTTGTCGAACGAGGTCTTGTAGATCAGGCCGATGCCCAGCTTGACGGCCATCTCGGTGAGCGCGTGGCTCATCTCCAGGGCGTGCGCGCGGCTCTCCAAGGCGCAAGGGCCGGCGATAAGCACGAACGGCCGGTCGTTGCCGAGGGTCAGGTTGCCGATCGCCACATGGCGGGTCTCGGTCATGGCCGACCCTACATCAGCCGCGACTGCGCCACCGCCGCCTCGATGAACGAGGTGAACAGGGGGTGCGGGTCGAAGGGTTTCGATTTCAATTCGGGATGGTACTGCACGCCGATGAACCACGGGTGGTCGGGGCGCTCGACGATCTCCGGCAGGGTGCCGTCGGGCGACATGCCGGACAGGCGCAGGCCCGCCCCTTCCATGGCATCGCGGTAATTGATGTTCACCTCGTAGCGGTGCCTGTGGCGTTCGCTGATTTCGGTGCTGCCATAGATTTTGTGCACTTGGCTGCCGCTCTCGATGATGCACGGGTAGGCGCCCAGCCGCATGGTGCCGCCGAAATCGCTCTCGGAATTGCGCCGCTCGATGCGGTTGCCCACGGTCCACTCTGTCAGCAGACCGACGATTGGCTCGGCACACGGGCCGAACTCGGTGGAGCCGGCCTTCTCCACACCGGCCAAAGTCCGCACGGCTTCGATCACCGCCATCTGCATGCCAAAGCAAATTCCGAAATAGGGCACCTGGCGCTCGCGCGCAAACCGCGCCGCGTTGATCTTACCCTCGGATCCCCGCTCGCCGAAACCGCCGGGGATCAGGATGCCGTTGACGTCCTCCAGGGCATGGATCGTTCCGTTTCCTTCGAAGATCTCGGAATCGAGCCAGTTGACGTTCACCCGCACATTGTTGGCGATACCGCCGTGGGTCATGGCCTCGGCCAAGGATTTGTACGAGTCGAGCAGCGCCGTGTATTTGCCCACCACACCGATGGTCACCTCGCCATCAGGCTTGCGGATGCGCGCGGTGATCTGATCCCAGCGGGTCAAATCCGGAGCAGCGGCGTCGAGGCCGAAATGCCGGCAGACCTCGTCGTCCAGGCCTTCGCCGTGATAGGCGCTGGGCACCGCATAAATTGTATCCACATCCAGGGCTTGCACGACGGCGCTGGGACGCAGGTTGCAGAACAGGGCAAGCTTGCGCCGGGCCTCCAAGGGGATCTCGCGCTCGCAGCGGCAGACCACGACGTCCGGCTGGATGCCGACGCTCTGCAGTTCCTTGACCGAGTGCTGCGTCGGTTTGGTCTTCAGCTCGCCCGCCGACTTCAGATAGGGCACCAGGGTCAAGTGGATGAACATGCTACGCTCGGGACCCAGCTCGTTGCCGAGCTGGCGGATGGCCTCCAGGTACGGCAGGCCTTCGATATCGCCGACCGTGCCGCCGATCTCGCAGATAGCGAAATCCTCACCATTCAGATCGCCGAGGATGAATTCCTTGATCGCATCGGTGACATGGGGAATGACCTGCACCGTGGCGCCCAGATAGTCGCCGCGCCGCTCCCTGGCGATGATCTTGGAATAGATCTGTCCGGTGGTGACATTGTCACTGCGCCGGGTGGGGACGCCGGTGAAGCGCTCGTAGTGGCCCAGGTCGAGGTCGGTCTCGGCGCCGTCGTCGGTGACATAGACCTCGCCATGCTGATAGGGGCTCATGGTCCCCGGATCCACGTTGAGATAGGGATCCAGCTTGCGCAGGCGCACGGAAAACCCCCGGGCCTGGAGCAAAGCCCCCAGTGCCGCAGAGGCGAGACCTTTACCGAGGGAGGACGTGACGCCGCCGGTAATGAAGATGAACCGCGTCATGGAAGCCCACTATTGTCGGAAGTGATCGGCCGGGCAAGCCCCGCCATATGGGCTCGGCCGTTCCTTAAATCGGGCCGGTGGAAAGCTTGGAATTCCGGGAGTCTCGAAACGATCGACCGGCGGTCGAGAGGGTCCGCCGACGGTCCGGATACCGGCACCGGGAGCGACTCGGGAACGCCGAGTCGGCGGTGGTTTCGGGAGGGGCTGGAGGGAGTCCGTTCGCGGCAGAAGATGCACCGCCGGACCCGGCTCACTGCACCGGGACGGACGGCCGGTCCGGCTGTTCCTGCGCCGGGGCCGAATTGGTCGTTGGAATGTCTTCGAGGATCGACCGGGGCGCCCGGTTGCTGGCGGCCAGGATGGTCAGCGCCAAGCTGGTCAGCATGAACCCTGCCGCGAGGATCGCCGTCGTTCGGGTCAGCAGATTGGCCGTGCCGCGGCCGGAGAGCAGGCTGCCCATCCCGCCGCCACCACCACCACCGCCGCCAATGCCCAGCCCGCCGCCCTCACTGCGCTGCAGCAGCACGGCGCCGATCATGGCGATCGCCAGCATCAGGTGGATAACCAGCAGGACACTCGTCATGGGGCGCGGTCTTTCCTTGATTACGGGCGGAAGCGGGAACCGCCTGCCCGCGTATTTAGTGGTTCATCCCGTCAAACGCCAGACTCAACTGGCGGCAATGGCCCAAAAATCGTCCGCCTTCAGGCTGGCGCCACCGACCAGGGCCCCATCAACATCCGCCAGGGCCAACAATTCCGCGGCATTGCCCGGCTTGACCGAGCCGCCGTAGAGAATCCGGATACTCTCCGCCGCCGCCCGCCCGAGACGGCGCCCCAGCACCTGGCGGATGTGGGCGTGCGCCGCGGCCACATCCTCCGGCGTCGCGGTCTGGCCGGTGCCGATGGCCCACACCGGCTCATAGGCGATGACCAGGGTGGCGGCTGTGGCGCCTGCTGGGACCGAGGCCTCGACCTGCCCGGCGATGACCGCCAATGCCTGGTCCGCCGCCCGCTGATCCGCCGTTTCGCCGACGCACACGATGGGGACCAAGCCGGCGGCCTGGGCTGCCTCTGCCTTGACCCGCACCGTCTCATTGCCCTCGTCGTGGTCGGCCCGGCGCTCCGAGTGGCCCACGATGACATAGCTGCACCCCGCATCGCGCAGCATCTCGGCGCTGATATCGCCGGTATGGGCACCGGTGCGTTCGGTGTGGCAGTCCTGGCCGCCGAGGGCGACCGGGCTGCCGCGCAGGGCGGCGGCAACGGGAAAGAGGAGTTGCGCGGGCGGACAAACCAGCACATCGGCACCGAGGTTTGCCGCATCGCGGGCACACTTGGCCACTGCCTCGGCCAGCGCCCCGCCGGACTCGCGAAGCCCGTTCATCTTCCAATTTCCAGCGATCAGCCTGCGCCGCATACCACTCCCGCCCTTTCCGGGGATCCGCCGCCGGGGTACTAGCACGGGCCGCGACTCCGGCCAAGGGGCTGCAAAAAGGCTCCACAGCGCCTTGGAATTGCGTGTTGCCGGGCGGTGGTCGGCTTTCTAAGATGCCGCGCGCCAGCCGCCCTGCCCGCGAATGCCCGGGCCGGCCGGTCACGCATCCCGCCGATCCCAGCAAGGCAGCCGAAAAAGCATGGCTAGTAAATCGCGAAATATCGTCACCAAGATTGTCGTCTTCGTTCTCTTCGGCCTCTTGATCATCAGTTTCGTCGTCTGGGGGGTCGGCGATATCATTCGCACGCCCAGCCAGGTCACGGCACTGGCCGAGGTCGGGGACGTCCGGATCGAGGAACGGGATTTCCGACAGACTCTGGGGCGGGAGCTGAACCGCCTGAGCGCCCGCCTCGGCAGACGCCTGGACATCGAGCAGGCCCAGGCGCTGGGCATTGTCGACCAGGTGCTTGGGCAAATGATTGGCCGGGCGCTTTTCGATCAAAAGGCGGAAGATCTCGGCATGCTTGTGACCAAAGCCCAGATCGGGCAACGCATAAGCAAAGAGCCGGCCTTCCAGAACACCCTGGGCGAATTCGATCCCAGCCGCTTTGCCCAGGCCCTGCAGATCAGCAACCTCGGGGAACAGGAATATGTCGACTCCCTGACCCGTGACATCATTCGCCAGCAGCTTGTCGGCGCCGTCACCGGCGCCGTGGTGGCGCCCCGCCAATTGGCCGAGGAGTTGTTCCGCTATCAGCAGGAACGCCGTGTCGCGCAGATCATGACCGTCCCGGCCAGCAGCATCACCGATTTGGGGGAGCCGGACGACGCGGCTTTGGCGGCCATCCACACCGAGTTGTCCTCGCAATTCATGGCGCCGGAGTTCCGCGGCGTGACCTACGTCCAACTGCGCGCCGAGGACCTGCTCTCCGAGGTCGCGGTGCCGGAGCCGGAGTTGCGCGATGAATACGAGTCTCGGCGCGACGACTATGTGATCCAGGAACGCCGCAAGATCGAGCAGATCGTGCTGCCTGACGAGGCCACCGCCCGGCAGGTCGAGGACCAATTGAAGAAGGGGGCAACCTTCGCCGCCGCCGCCGAGGCCGTCACCGGTCAGCCGCCGATCGACCTGGGCGAGGTGGAGAAAACCGATTTGCCGGTGGAATTGGCCGAGGCGGCCTTTGCCGCGGCGCCCGACACGGTAACCGAGCCGGTGCAAAGCCCGCTCGGCTGGCACGTGATCCGCGTTGGCGCGATCACACCCGGGCGGGAACGGAGCTTCGACGAGGTTCGCGACGAATTGGCACAGGATGTTGGTATGCGTCTGGCGGTGGACAGCATGGTCTCCATCGCCAACCAGCTTGACGACAGCCTCGGCGGCGGCGCATCCCTGGAGGAGGCGGTCAGCGCCTTGAACCTCAAGCTTGTGCGGGTTGAGGCCGTGGACAGCCAGGGCAATGGCCGCGACGGACAGCCTGTCGAGGATCTGCCCGGCGAGCCGTTCCTGCAGGTTGCCTTCGAGACGCCGGCCGGTTCCGACAGCCTGCTGACCGAAGCCAATGACGGCGGTTATTTCGTGCTGCGCACGGACTCGGTTGATCAGGCCCGGCTGCGGCCCTTGGCGGAAGTCCGCGATCAGGTCGTCGCCCTGTGGCGGGATCGGCAACGGGCCGAGCGCGCCGAGGCCAAGGCGCAGGAGTTGGCCGAGCGGGTGCGCACTGGTACCGAGTTCGAAACGGTTGCCGCGGAAGCCGGGCTTCAAGCCAGCCAGACGGAGCCGCTCTCCCGTTTCGATTCCCGCGCCGCCAACAACCCGGCCCCGACATTGCCTGGCAAGCTCTTTCAGCTTCAGCCCGGCGAGGTCACCACGGCGCAGACCGCCGAGGGGCACCTGATCGCCAAGCTGGACAAGATCATCCCGGCCGACCCGGCGGCCAGCCCCGAGGAGTTGGCCGATACCCAGGACGGTGTCGCCACCGCCTTGCGCAACGACCTGCTGGAGCAGTTCGCCGCCGCCTTGCGCGCCCGCTACGGGGTGACCGTGAACGAGCGCCTGGTCGAAAACACGCTGGCAAACTTCTAGACACATGCATCCGTCGCCCAGTTTCGAGGAGTTCGCGCCTCGCTACGACGCGGGCGCCGCGCAGGTCATCTGGACGACCCTGGTCGCCGATCTGGAAACGCCGGTCTCGGCCTTCATCAAGCTGGCCCAGGGCCAAGCCAACAGCTTCCTGTTCGAATCCGTCGAAGGCGGCACGGTGATCGGCCGCTATTCCTTCATCGGCATAAAGCCCGACCTGATCTGGCGCTGTCACGGCGATCGCGCCGAGATAAACCGAAACGCAGCGCGCGCCGAGTCCGAATTCGAGGCCCTCGGCCAAGGGGCGCTCGACTCCCTGCGCGATCTGGTCCGCGACTCGCGGATCGAGTTGCCGGACGGCGCGCCGCCCATGGCCTCCGCTCTGGTCGGCTACCTCGGCTATGACGTGGTCCGTCTGGTGGAGCGCCTGCCGGACGAAAATCCGGACGTCCTGGGCGTGCCGGACAGCGTCTTCGTGCGCCCGACCGTCATCGCCGTCTTCGACCGGTTGGAAGACCAGATGACCCTGTTCACGCCGGTCTGGCCGGCGCCGGAAATCGCCGCCCGGCAAGCCTTCGACAAGGCGCAAGCGCGCCTGGCCGAGGCGACGGCGCGCATCGAACGGCCCCTGCCCCTGCGCCGCCGGCCGAGCGAGAACCCGGTCGCGCTGCCCGAGGCGGACTCGAACCTCAGCCGCGCCGCGTATCACGCCATTGTCGAGCAGGCGAAGGAATACATTCGCGCCGGCGACATCTTCCAGGTGGTGCCGAGCCAGCGCTTTCGCCTGCCCTTCACCGAGCCGCCGTTGTCGTTGTATCGGGCGCTGCGCCGGCTGAACCCGTCGCCGTTCCTATTCCATCTGGACTTCGGCGGCTTCGCCGTCGTCGGCTCCAGCCCCGAGATTCTGGTCCGCGTGCGCGGCGACACGGTGACCATCCGGCCGATCGCCGGCACCCGGCCGCGCGGCGCCACCCCGGCCGAGGACAAGGCTCTTGCCGAGGAGTTGCTGGCCGATCCCAAGGAGCGCGCCGAGCATCTGATGCTTCTGGACCTAGGCCGCAACGATGTGGGCCGCGTCGCCAAGGTCGGCAGTGTCCGCGTGACCGACAGTTTCACCATCGAGCTGTACAGCCACGTGATGCACATCGTCTCCAACGTCGAGGGAACCTTGGACCCGGCCTACGACGCCTTGGCCGCGCTGATCGCCGGTTTTCCGGCGGGCACCGTGTCCGGTGCGCCGAAGGTGCGGGCCATGGAGATCATCGACGAGCTGGAGCCGGAGCGCCGCGGCATCTACGCCGGCGCCGTCGGCTATTTCGGCGCCAACGGCGATATGGACACCTGCATCGCTTTGCGCACGGCGTTGCTCAAGGACGGCACGATGTACGTCCAGGCGGGCGGCGGCGTGGTCGCCGACAGCGACCCGGAGGCGGAGTATCAGGAAACCCGCAACAAGGCCCGCGCCCTGATGCGCGCCGCCGAAGAAGCCATGCGCTTCGCAACCCGGCGGAACTGAGCGCTTCCACCCCGGAAACTACGCCAGCTTGAAATCCGGATTGTAGATAAGCCCGATGACG
>JAJFGI010000041.1 GCA_021776215.1 Kiloniellaceae bacterium
GGCGACGATCGGCGTCACGGTTACGCCATGGGTGCCGCCGATCTCCGCGGCCGCGGCTTCCAGCGGTCCGGCCGTGCGGGCGACGATGGTGACCGCCGCCCCCTCGCGCGCCAGGGCATTGGCGCAGGCCCGCCCCAGCCCTTTGCTGGCGGCACAGACCAGTGCCGTTTTACCCCGCAGTCCTAGATCCATCGTCTCCTCCTTGCAGCGCTTAGGTGTCGGCCGCCCTCGGCGGCTGTTCGGCGAGCACTCGGCGGGCCAGCGGTACCGTGATCTCGCGCTTGTCGGCCAGGGCGGCGCTGTCCATGGCGGCCACGATACTGCGCGCCGCGGCAAACGAGCGTTCCATGCGTGCCGCCAGGAAACGCACCACACCGGCATCGACACGCAACTGCCGATCCGCAAACAGCTTCACCAACACCGCCTCGATCAACGCATCGTCCGGCGGCGCCATGGCCACCGCCGTCACCGCGCGCAACCGCGAGCGGAGATCGGGCAGAGCGACCGGCCAGCGCGCCGGCGGTGTCCGTCCGGTCAACAGCATATGGCCGCCGCGCTCGCCGAGGATGTTGTAAAGATGCAGCAGGCGCTCCTCCGCCAACTGGCCCGTGGCGATTGCCGTATCGACCTCTTCCAGCGCCACCGTCTTGGCCGCGCCGACCAGGTCCGGTGGCTCGGCGGCGGCCAATGCCGCCGGCGTGATTTCCACCGCGCCGGAGAGGGCGCGCCAGACGTGGCACAGATGGGTCTTGCCGCAGGCCGGCGGCCCATGCAAGGCCAGCGCCACGCCCGGCCAGTCCGGCCAGCGGTCGATCCAGGCGACCGCCACCTCGTT
Organism: Kiloniellaceae bacterium; assembly: GCA_021776215.1. Lineage (GTDB taxonomy): Bacteria > Pseudomonadota > Alphaproteobacteria > Kiloniellales > J153 > JAJFGI01. The sequence continues at coordinate 836 of JAJFGI010000041.1, forward strand.
GCACGGCGCCAGCAGGAAATCCTCGCGGCCAAGGGCCGGGCGATGCCCCAGATCAAGCGGCAGTTGGACGGTCCCGCTCATTCCCGCGGTCCGCCGCCTCTTGGTCCGCCGCCGGCATCGTAATAGGGGCTTGCCAGGTAACGGGTCAGCGCAAAGCGTATACCGACGCCGACCACCGCCGCGACCGGCACGGCGAGTAGGACGCCGACAAACCCGAACAGAGCCCCGCCGGCAAGAATGGCGAAGATGACCCAGACCGGATGCAGGCCGACGCTGCGCCCGACCAGGCGCGGCGTAAGCACATTGCCCTCCAAGGCCTGCCCCACGAAAAAGACGGCCGCGACAATGGCGATCCGCAGCCAGTCGTCAAACTGCAGGAACGCCAGGCCGACAGACAGCAGCATCCCGACAATGGATCCCACATACGGAATGAACGACAGCAATCCGGCAGCCAGACCGATGACCAAACCGAACTCGAGGCCGGCCAAGGAAAGACCAGTCGCGTAGAACAGCCCCAGCAGCAGGCACACCGTGCCTTGGCCGCGCAAAAATCCGGCAAGGGTTTGGTCAACCTCGCCCGCCAACCGGCGAATTGTCGGCGCATGGGCCCGCGGCAGCCACCCGTCGACGGTATCGGCGATACGGTCCCAATCGCGGAGCAGGTAGAATGTCACCACCGGCGTTATGACAATGAGCGATAGCGTATTCGCGACTGCCGCGCCGCCGCTCAGCACGCCGGCGATCACTTCGGTGGTCCAGGAAAACAGGCGATTGGCCGAATCGGCCAGCGCGCCCTGCATACGCTCCACGAACGCCGGGTCGATACGACTTTCGGCCAGGGCAAGAAAATTCGCCAACTGCTCGCGCAGGGCCTTCGCGAAGGCCGGCGCACGCTCCACCAGATTGGCGAGCTGACCGACGACGACGGGCACCAACAGCACCAGGGCGGCGGCGACAATCACCAGGAACACAATCGTGAGGACCGTGGTCGCCAGGGTCCGCGACAGCCCCCACCGCTCCAGCCGATCGCAGATGGGATCGAGCAAATACGCCACCGCCATGCCAGCGACAAAGGGCAGCAGGACGCCGCGCAGCAGATAGAGTACGACGAGCGCTATGGCGAGGCCGATGAGCCAGAACCAAACCTGCCGCTGCACGTCCATCAGGCCATCCCGCCCCGTTCGCCGCGCCGCGCGGCGGTGTGCATCATTCGTCCCGCTCCAAGGTCACCGCTATCCACCCCCATTTGATGACATAGGCAGCGCCGGAAAGAAACGTCGTCATGGCCACGACCATGGTCAGTATTTCCGGAACCGCTTCAAGCGCCACGCCGAGCGCCGGCCTGGCCAGGACGGCAACGGCCAATGCGATCTGCGCCGCGGTGTTGACCTTGCTGATGAACAAGGGCGCCATATGCAAAGATTGGGTAATTGTCTGGAACAGCAGCGCCCCGCCGACGATCAGGATATCGCGAAACACGATCAGGATGACCAGCCAAATCGGCACCTGGCCCACGTAGCCCAGCGTGACAAATACGCCGACCAGCAGCGCCTTGTCCGCCAGCGGGTCCAGATAAGCGCCGATTTCAGTTTCCAGATTCAGGCGCTTGGCGAGATACCCGTCGACCGCGTCGGAGATGCCCGCGGCAACGAAGACCCAAAAGGCCGCCAGCAATTCGTCCTGGAGGATCAGATAGATCGTGACCGGCACCGCAAGCAGGCGCGCCAGCGTTATGAAGTTCGGCAGTTGCCGCAGCAGGCCGCGCAGGATCACTCGCTTGCCGGCAGGCTGGGCGCAATAACCTCCGGGAGAACCGCCGCGGCGGGATCGGCCGCGGGCGCCGGCGCCTCACTCAAGCGCACCTGCCAGCCGGAGACCGGGTTGAGAGATAGGCTGAGGTCCCGTTGCGCCAGCGCCAGGATAAGTTGCTGCTCATCACCGACATAGGTTAGATCCACCTCGGTGCGCTTGCGCGACATCAAGGTGACTTCGCTTTTCTGCACCGCGGCGACACCCGCCAAGCGGCGCTTGACCTCCAGCCAGTCGGCCAGTCCGGTAATCGGCGCCGAAACGATGATCCGCCGCTGCGCGCCCGGCCGCAGCAGGTTGCGCTGCTTCCAGGCCTCCTGCACGTCGGCATCGACTCCATCCGCCGCCCGGGTCAGAAGCTCCGCCAGGGATTCTCCCGGCTTTTGCGTGTAATTGGCCAGCATGGTTTGCAGTTGCTGCGTCCCGATGCGGCTTGAGCCCACCTGTACCCTCGCCGTCCCCGCCTCCGGGTCGCCCTTCAAAACGGCCTGGGTGACCAGCACATCCTCGGTACCGTATCGTTTCGCTAGGGCGGCCAGGCGCTCGCGGTCACCGGACAGGGCCTGGCTGGCGTCGACGCTGGCCACGTCGCCCAGATCGCCGAGCGGCACCTGCAAGGGCACCAGCCATTCGTCAGGCCGGCGCACACCCCAGGCGCGGGCCCATGGGTTGGTGTCCTCCCACAAGACCGCCTCCCCGGTGGGCCCATAGGCGGCCAGCACCAGAACCGGCTTGCTCTGGGTCTCGGCAAACAGGAGGCTGTTGGTTCGCAGGAAGTCGCGCACCGCATCCGCCTTGAAGCGGAAGGTCAAGCTGGCGAGATAGCGCACATCCGACGTCCGCTCGTCCTCGACCTCGAAATCCCGCACGTACTGCACGATTTGCGGCAGCTCGAGGGCACGCATGCGCGCCATTTCGTCACGCGGCAACAGCCGGGCTAGCAGTTTCTGCATGGCCAGGACATGGCCCTCGGCATGCGCCGCCTCGCGCGCCGCGGCCGCGGTTTCGGCGGTCACATCGACCTTGACGTCGCTGACCGTGAACACGTCGGATAGGGCGCTGCCGGTGCGGGGCGCCACGCCGGCACCCAGGGCAAAAACGAGAATTCCCAAGAACAACGCGCCAAGGGGTTGGCGAAACGGCATTGCAAAGCGCCCTGGATCAAGTATTTTCGCCCGCACGCGGCGGTCGCGCAGCGGCGAATGGGCCATCGGTTCGCCGCCTTAATACTCCATGTGGCGGGAGGACGCTATAGCAAGCCGCACCCCCCTCACCTACGGCGACGCGGGTGTCGACATCGACGCCGGCAATGCCCTGGTGGAGGCCATCAAGCCCCTGGCCA
>JAJFGI010000401.1 GCA_021776215.1 Kiloniellaceae bacterium
TATCAGGTCGAGGGACACACCATCTGTGCTTTGGGCGACGCGGCGGCATGGCCGATCCAAGGCTTGATCCGCCATTTCCGGCCGGAGCTGGAGCGGCGCATTCTCGCCTATCAACGCGACGCGCAGGCGGCGGAGTAGGGAACAGCAATGCCGAAGCTGACCATCGACGGCAAAGAGATCGAGGCGCCGGACGGCATCACCGTCCTGCAGGCGTGCGAGATGGCCGGCGTCGAGATCCCGCGCTTCTGCTATCACGAGCGCCTGTCGGTCGCCGGTAACTGCCGGATGTGCCTGGTGGAGATGGAGAAATCGCCGAAGCCCATCGCCTCGTGCGCGATGCCGGTCGGCGAGGGCATGGTCATTCGCACCGATACGCCGACGGTGCGCAAGGCGCGCAACGGCGTCATGGAATTCCTCCTGATCAACCACCCCTTGGATTGCCCGATTTGCGATCAGGGCGGCGAATGCGACCTGCAGGACCAGGCCATGGCCTATGGCTTCGACCGCAGCCGCTATGAAGAGAACAAGCGCGCCGTCCCCGAGAAATACATGGGGCCGCTGATCAAGACCATCATGACCCGCTGCATCCATTGCACGCGCTGCATCCGCTTCGCCGCCGAGATCGCCGGGGTCGAGGAAATCGGGGCCCTGGGGCGCGGCGAGGACATGGAGATCAGCACCCTGGAGCAGGCCGTCGACTCGGAGCTGTCGGGCAACCTGGTGGATATCTGTCCGGTGGGGGCGCTGACCTCCGCCCCCTATGCCTTTGCCGCGCGCCCCTGGGAGCTGCGCAAGACGAACTCGGTCGACGTGCTGGACGCGGTCGGCTCGAACATTCGTATCGATGCCCGCGGGCGTGAGGTGATGCGCGTCCTGCCGCGCCTGCACGAGGACATCAACGAGGAATGGATCGCCGACAAAACCCGCTATGCGTGCGACGGCCTGGGGCGGCAGCGCCTCGACCGGCCCTACGTGCGCGAGGGCGCTAAGCTGCGCCCGGCCTCCTGGGAGGAGGCCTTCCAGACTATCGCCGCGCGCCTGACGGGGGTGGACGGGGGCAAGATCGCGGCCCTGGCGGGCGATCTGTGCGATGCCGAATCGATGATCGCCCTTAAGGACCTCATGGACGCCCTGGGGTCGCCGCACCGGGACTGCCGGCAGGACGGGGCCAAGGTGGCAGCGGCGCCGCGCGCCGGTTACCTGTTCAATACCACCATCGCCGGGATCGAGAACGCCGACGCGGCCCTGCTGGTCGGTTGCAATCCGCGTTGGGAAGCCCCGCTGATCAATGCCCGCTTGCGCAAGCGGTTCCTGCGCGGCGGCTTCCGGGTCGGCCTGATCGGCGCCCCGTGCGATCTGACTTTCGAAACCGAGTACCTGGGCGCGGGGCCGGACAGCCTGCAGGAGATCGCCGACGGCAAAGGCGGCTTCGCCGAGGTGTTGTCGGCTGCCGAACGGCCGATGATCGTGCTCGGCATGAGCGCCCTGGCGCGGCCGGACGGCGCCGCCATTCTCGACATCGGCCGCCGTCTTGCCGAGACGTTCGGCATGATCGGCGACGGCTGGAACGGCTTCAACGTGCTGCACCGGGCAGCCGCACGGGTGGCCGGCCTGGATCTGGGCTTGGTTCCGGCCTCGGGCGGGCGGGATACGGACGGCATCCTGGCCGGTGCCGGCGCCGGCGAGATCGAGGTCGTCTACCTGCTTGGCGTGGATGAGATCGACATGACGCGGCTCAAGGACGCCTTCGTCATCTATCAGGGCCATCACGGCGATGCCGGCGCACACCGCGCCGACGTGATTCTGCCGGGTGCCGCCTACAGCGAAAAGAACGGGACCTATACGAACACCGAGGGGCGCGTGCAATTGGGCCGTCTCGCGGCGTCGCCGCCCGGCGATGCGCGCGAGGACTGGACTATCCTGCGGGCGCTATCCGGGGTTTTGGGCAAGCCCCTGTCGTACGACAATCTGAGCGAGGTGCGGCAGCGCCTGATCGAGGTCAACCCGGTCTTCGCCGCCATTGACCGCGTGGCACCGGCGGCCTGGGAATCGTTCGGACAGGCCGGCCAAGTGGACGCCACACCGTTCGAGGCGCCGATGGTGAACTACTATATGACCGACCCCATCAGCCGCGCCTCGGAGACCATGGCCGCCTGTACAGAGGTGTTCGTGCATGGCCGCGGGCGGGGAGCGACGGGTACCGATGGCTAGCGACTCTCTGATGATCTTTTGGGAAGGTTACGGCTTGCCGGCGGTGATCATCGTCGCCCAGATTCTGGCGATCATCGTCGTACTGTTGCTTTCGGTGGCCTATCTGACCCTGGCCGAGCGCAAGGTCCTGAGTGCGGTGCAGATCCGCAAGGGGCCGAACGTCGTCGGCCCCTTTGGCCTGCTGCAGCCGATCGCCGACGGCGTGAAGCTGCTGTTCAAGGAAACCATCCTGCCGGCCGGCGCCAACCGGGTGGTGTTCATCGCCGCGCCGATGATCACCTTTATCCTCGCCTTGATCGCCTGGGCGGTCATTCCGATCGGCGAGGGCGTGGTGCTGGCGGACATCAACGTCGGCATTCTGTATCTCTTCGCCATCTCGTCGCTGGGCGTCTATGGCGTCATCATGGCCGGGTGGGCGTCCAATTCGAAGTATCCGTTCCTCGGTGCCCTGCGCTCGGCGGCGCAGATGGTCTCCTACGAAGTGTCCATGGGCTTCGTGATCATCACGGTGCTGATTTGTGTCGGATCGCTCAATCTGACCGACATCGTGCTGGCACAGAAGACCATCTGGTTCGCCGTGCCCCTGCTGCCGATGTTCGTGATTTTCTTTATCTCCATCCTGGCCGAGACGAACCGCTCACCCTTCGATCTGCCGGAAGGGGAATCGGAACTGGTCGCCGGGTTCTTCCTGGAATACTCCGCGATCCCCTTCGCCCTGTTCTATCTGGGCGAGTACGGGAACATGATCCTGATGAGCGCCATGACCACGATCCTGTTCCTCGGCGGCTGGCTACCGCCGTTCGATGTGGCGCCGTTCAACTGGATTCCCGGGCCGATCTGGTTTGCCGGCAAGGTGGCGTTCATCCTGTTCTGCTTTCTCTGGGTGCGGGCGACCATGCCGCGCTACCGCTATGATCAGCTTATGCGCTTGGGATGGAAGGTATTTTTGCCATTCTCGCTGTTCTGGGTGGT
>JAJFGI010000402.1 GCA_021776215.1 Kiloniellaceae bacterium
ATCCGGCCGTAGATAGTCTCGCGTGACCTGTAGCTTTTTCTGGTAGGCCGCTTCGTCGGCAACGGGGCTTCTCGAATAGCGGTCGGCCATTCTGTCCCAAAATTTACTTGGCTGAGGCATTGTCGTCTCCGCTTATTCGACTAAGGTCAGGGGCGCAAATGCAGGAGGGTTACGGGCGTATCGAAGCCTTTTAGCTTGACAGCGTCGCCGTCGACCTTGTGGGGCTTGAGCTAAGGTTTGAGCGCCGGGTGGTCGGCGATGTCGCGCGAGAGGCTATGTCCCCGCCGTGGCCATGGGTTGCGTCCGCGTGCCTGCCGGGTCCCTACCACCGTAACGCCGGCAGGGCGCCGGTGGGGTGCACCCCGGCGGCATCGCACAGGGCCGCCAGGCGCGCCGGGTCGGCGTTGCCGTCGGCGTCGACCCCCAGCTCCGCCCCCTGCAGGCCGCCGGTGACGAACAGGCTGTCGATCCCGGCGGCGGCGGCGCCGGCGATATCGGTGCGCAACGAGTCGCCGATGGCGGCGATGCGCTGGCGCGCGATGCCGTCGAGCAGGGCGAAGCAGGTGCGGTAGATGCCCGGATGCGGCTTGCCGTGATAGCGGACGGGGCCGCCGAGTTCCTCGTAGCGCGCGGCGATGGCGCCGGCGCAGATCTCGCGCTTATCCCCGCGGATGACCTCCAGATCCGGATTGGCGCAGATCATGGGCACGCCCCGCGCCGCCGCCGGTTGCAGCAGCGGATCGTAGGTCTGGGCGGTATCGGCGGGAGACAGCGCGCCGGTGTTGAGGATGACGTCGGCGGCGGCCACGTCATCGACGAAGCGAAGGTCGAGGCCGACGCGCATGCCCAGATCGCGCGCCGGGCCCAGGTGATAGCAGCGCTCGCCCGCGCCGTGTGCCGCCAGATGCCGCCAGGTCTCCTCGCCGGAGGACATGACGAAATCGCAAACCTGCGGGGGCAGGCCGATCTCGGCGCTGCGGGCGGCGACCTCGGCGGCGCGGCGCGGGGCGTTGGAGAGAATCAGGATGCGCTTGCCCTGGCCGTGCAGCCGGGCGAGGCAATCCACCGCCGCGGGAAAGGCGCGCACGCCATCGTGCATCACGCCCCACAGATCGACGATGTAGGCATCGTAACGCCCGGCCAGCGGGGCCAGTCCTTGATGTATGGGTACCTTTGGAATAACCGAGGCTCCGGCAGGTCTCGACAGCAGGCCCTCTTCTGCCACACCCCTGCGCGGGTTGAAAGGCCGGGGCCCCGGGCCGGAGCGTGCATCAGGTCTCGCCGCGTCGCAGCCGACTCTCTTTCCGGATGGTTTTCGTGTCATACTGGACCCGGCTCGCGAACCTGAAGTCACTGACAGGGGACTTTGATGATAGAGACGACTGTCGCCGGCAGCCTGCCCAAGCCGGCTTGGCTGGCGGAACCGGAGACGCTGTGGGCCGCCTGGAAACTTGACGGCAAAGGGCTTGTGGAAGGACAGCGGGACGCCGCCCTCGCCTGGATCAAGATGCAGGAGGATGCGGGCATCGACATCGTCTCCGACGGCGAACAGTTCAGACGGCATTTCGTCCATGGGTTTCTCGAGTCCGTCGAGGGAATCGATTGGCAGCGGATGACGACGATGGGCATTCGCGACAACCGCTATGACGCGCAGGTGCCGACCGTCACCGGTAAAGTGCGGCGCACCGGGCCGGTGCACAGCGCCAGCGTCCAATTTTGCCGGGCGCATACGTCGCGCAAGCTCAAAGCCACACTGCCCGGACCCATGACAATCTGCGACACCATCGCCGATGCCTATTACGGCAGCCGGCCCGAGATGGCGATGGCCTTTGCGGCGCTGTTGAATGACGAAGCCAAGGAGTTGGAAGCCCTCGGCGTCGATGTCATCCAATTCGACGAGCCGGCCTTCAACGTCTTCATGAAAGACGTGAAAGAGTGGGGCATCGATGCCCTGCACCGCGCCATAGACGGCCTGACATGCAAGACCGCCGTTCATATCTGCTATGGCTATGGCATTCAGTCCAACATCGATTGGAAGAATTCGCTGGGGTCGCAATGGCGGCAGTATGAAGAAATATTTCCGGCCCTGAACGAAAGCCGCATCGACCAGGTCTCGCTCGAATGCGCCAATTCGAAAGTACCGCTGTCGTTGATCGGCATCCTGAAGGACAAGGAGGTTCTGGTCGGGGCCATCGACGTCGCATCGCTTGCGGTGGAGACGCCCGAGCAAGTTGCCGCGACGCTCCGCGCCGCAGCGGAATTCGTTCCGCCGGAGCGTATGACCGCCTGCACCAACTGCGGTCTGGCGCCGCTGCCCCGTTCCGTCGCGGAGGACAAGCTGAAGGCCCTCGGGGCCGGCGTTGCTCTGTTGCGCCAGGAACTGGCATGAAAGTCTGGGCCGATTAACGCGCGCAATCTTCCCGATGCCGGCCTTGCCGGTCCGGCGACTGATGTCATGCCGCCAGGGTGCGCGACGACGGGTGTCGCACCTCTATGCTTCCGCTGACCGCCTACAATGCGATATCCTTTTGCCGATTCGGGTGATGGGACTCGGGTGAAACCCACATGGACAGGATCGGCAATTCCCACGTATGACCCTTCGGAGAGGAGTTCGAAATGGCAGGCGCGAAAGAGATTCGCAAGGTTATAGAAGAGGAAATGACAAGGCTGGGGCGGGCGACGGAACAGGCCGCCTCGCGGGTCAGATCGACCTCGGACCAGATCGTCAACGGTATGCATGCGATGCGCGAAAGCATCGAAAGCAGCGCCATGTCGCAGGATATGTGGTCCAGGGTTCAGGCGATCGAACGCGAAATGGGAGTCCTGCGGCAGAAGTCGGAGGATGAATTCACACGCCTCAGGCAAGCCACCGAAAACGAACTGAAGGCGCTAATAGCCACGTCCAGCCGGCTCACCGAGTCCCTGCTTGCCGCCCCCAAACGGCGCAAGAAAAAAACCGTCAAGACGGCCAGCAAGAAAGCCGGCAGCAAACGTCCCAAGAAGGCCGCCAAGAAAAAGGCCGCCAAGAAGAAGGCCGGTAAGAAGACGCCTGCGAAAAAGAAAGCCGCGAAAAAGAAGTCGGCAAAGAAGACGCCGGCCAGAAAGAAGGTCGCCAGAAAGAAGGCGACGACCCGGAAAAAGACCGCCAAGAAAAAGACCGCGGCAAAGCGTAAGAAGGCGCGCTAAACGGCGCCGATCCGACGCCGACCGGCGGTCCGGGCGCTCTGACGTCGCCGCGGGCGCCCGCTCAGCTCATCGCGTGCGGCGCATGCTCCCGGGACGGTGCGGGTGCGCATCGACATCCGCATGGCATCCGCCCCCAGAATT
>JAJFGI010000403.1 GCA_021776215.1 Kiloniellaceae bacterium
GCCTTGAAGGCCTGGGTTGACCGGGTCATTAGGGTGGGCAAGACGTTCTCGTTCGATCTTGCCCGCGGGGACTATCCATTGGAGCCGATTCTCGGCGGCAAGATATTGGTCGGCCTGACCTCGAGAGGGGAATTCGGCTTCGCCCCCGGCGCGCTTCGCGCGCATATGAATTTCCTCGACGGGCATATCGAGGCCATTGCCCCCTATCTGGGGCTGGAGGAGCGCCATTTCGTGCATGTCGAGTATCAGGAATTCGGCGACGACCGCCATGCCCGGTCCCGCAAGGATGGCCTTATGAATGCCGTTGCCCTGGCCGAAACACTGGCGCGCACCTTGACCGCCCACGAGGAAGCAGCCTAGTGCCCGGCCGCCGCCTGCCGCCGTTGAATGCTCTCAAGGCCTTCGAGGTGGTGGCGCGGCATATGAGCTTTAAAAAGGCGGCGGACGAGCTCGGCGTGACCTCGACGGCCGTTAGTCACCGCATTCGCTCGTTGGAGGAATGGCTCGGCGTCAAGCTGTTCAACCGGCTGACCCGAGCGCTGGAATTGACCAAGGAGGGGGAGGCCTACGCGCCGCTGATTCGCGACGGGTTCGGCCTTTTGGCCGACGCCTCGGATGCCTTGAAAGAGTCGAGCGACGGGGGCGATCTGGTCATTTCCACCACCATGTCGTTTGCCTCGAACTGGCTCTCTCCGCGGTTGCCGTTCTTCTACGAACAGCACGAGGATCTGCGCCTGCGAATAGAAGGTTCGGACCTGATCGCCGATTTCACCCGGACCAATACCGATGTCGCCATCCGCTATGGCGAAGGCGGATACGAAGATCTGCATTCCGAAATGCTGTTCACCGATTTGGTAACACCGGTCTGCGCGCCTGAGCTGGCGGCCCGCGCAAAGGAACCAGCGGATCTTCTCTCACTGCCGCGACTGGACTATCAGTGGTCAGGCTTCGGCGGGCAGGACCCGAGCTGGGAGAAATGGTTTCGCGCGGCCGGGGTCGACAACGCGACCCCTGACCGGGCGCCGGTCTTTAGCGACGAACACATGGTCATAAGCCAGGCGGCGGCGGGGCGTGGGGTCGCCCTGGTCGGTATCGTCGCCGTGGCGGAGGCCATCAAGGAGGGGGCGCTGGTGCGCCTCTTCCCGGTCGCCTTGGAGAACCGGTCCTACTATTTCGTCTGTCAATCGCACGCGCTCAACCGGCACAAGGTGCGGGTTTTCCACGACTGGCTCAAGGACGAGGCGATTTGCTTCGACGCCCTGATTCGCGACAACCCGAAGCTGCGCTTCACAACGGTCGTGCGTTCGGAGGCTCTGTGACAGCGCCGCGACTCCAGGACGCCGCTCATCCGGACCGTGGTTGTGCTGCGAACTCTACAACGGCTCTCCGAGCTCAGCTGCCGACCACGACGCCGCCGTTTGGATGCAGAACCTGGCCCGACATGTAGCTGGCGTCCTCGCAAGCTAGAAACAGGAAGCTTGGGGCAACCTCGTTGGGCTGGCCGGGACGCCCGATCGGGGTGTTCTCGCCGAAATGTTCCATTTTCTCCTCCGACGACCCGCCGAACGGATTGAGCGGCGTCCAGATCGGACCGGGCGCAACCGCGTTGACGCGAATGCCGTCACCGATCAGGTTTTCCGAGAGCGAGCGGGTGAAGGCGGTGATCGCCCCCTTTGTCGCCGAATAGTCGAGCAGCTCCCCGCTTCCCTTGTACATGGTGACCGAGGTGCAATTGACGATCGCGGCGCCCTTTTTCAAATGCGGGCGAACGGCCTGTGTCAGATAGAACATCGAAAAGATGTTGGTCTGAAACGTACGGTGCAGCTGTTTCACGGTGATTTCACGGATGTCTTTGTCGGGGTGTTGCTCGCCGGCATTATTGACAAGGACATCGATCTTGCCGAACCGGTCGATTGTCTGGTCGACGACGTACCGGCAGAAATCCGGATCCCCCAGATCGCCCTCCAGCGCCAGGGCGCTGCGTCCCTCCTCCTCGACGATCGAGACGGTCTTTTCGGCATCATCGGTTTCTTTCAGATAGACGATGACGACATCCGCCCCTTCGCGCGCGAAGAGCGCCGCGACCGCCCGGCCAATGCCGCTGTCGGCGCCGGTGACGATCGCGACCTTGTTCTTGAGTCGCTCCGACCCCGGATAGCGCGGCCGCCACTGGGGCTTGGGCTCCAACTCGCTTTCGTGGCCAGGCAGGCCGTCCTCGTGAAGTTCTGTATGCTCAAGAGACACGCGGTTCCTCCCGACAGAATTGTGGGTGCCATGAAATCAACGCGCACCACCGGCGGAAGTTTCACGGCGCCCCATGGAAAATTCGCTGACGGCTCTCTCAGTCTTGCCGGTCGGGATGTGGCACGAAGCTTACTTGATCGACCCGCCATCGACGAAGCGGCGGGCGCAGGTCCTCGATGAGGCCGCCATAGGGAGTGTCGGCGCCGACGACTTGCACAGACATGTAACGGCCACATTCCCTTATTTGTATCTCGGCATCGGGAAACCGATCCTTAAGCGCCCGTTCCAGTTCGAGCGCATCGTCGGCGATCTCGTCTTTGTCGAGGGCGCGAGGCGTCCCATCGACGAGCTCGGCGGTCGCGATCCGAAGATTCTTGATGCCGTCGCGCAGAATTTCGAACGAGATGAATCCGGCCGCCGCGGCGTCCGCCCACCAGAACCCGAAACCCAGGCCGACAATCCCGGCGACGCCAGCCAATCCCGTCATCCAGTCGGCCTTTTGCATCAAAGCGTCTGTATGAAGGACCTTGTCCTGAAGGGTTTTGGCAATCGGCAGTTTCTTGCGGCCCAATATGAACGGCGGCACAACCGAAATTACCAGCACGGCGATCATCACCCATCCCATCCAGATGTGATGCCCGAATACTGTTGCCAATCCGATCGTCGGATGCTCCTGATTTACAAGCGTCCTGCCGGCTTCGAACAGGAGGAAGCCGCCGACGGCGACGAGCGTGACCGCGGAGATGAGAAAGGCGAGGCTGTTGACGCGGCGATACCCGAAGGGAAACCTCCGGTCCGCCGGCCGCCCCTCGAACCGTGCGGAGACGAGAAACACGATGGAGGGGACCAGGCTCAGCACATCCTCGACCCAGGCCGATTTCATGGCCTGGCTGGACCCCATCACCAGGCCCATGACGACGGCGATGCCGCCAGTCCAGAATAGCGTCCACCATTCGAGCCGCCTGGCGCGTCTCAAGTCAGGTTCGATTTCTGCCGGGATCGTCCCGGACCGACCGTGCCGATCCGTCATTGTCCGCGCACGGCCTTCTCGACCGCCATGATCCAGGCGTTTTCCCCGTTGCGCAGCACAGCCCGCATCGCCCGTTGATCTTTCGCTGGCTCCTGACCGCCCAGTGGCGCGCTGAACGTTGTTTTTCGCGACCACGGCGAGTTTTCCGCGAATTCGCCGACCACAAGATCGATCCGGCCCTGCTCAAGCTCGTGCAACAACTCTTCCCCGTGCCCTTGTCGCAGGTTTGCGCGCGCGCCAACCGTTTGTTCCACTCGACGGATGATTGAGACGGCTTGCCCCGCATCCACCGCCGATATGATCGCAACCTGAAATTGACCGTCGCGGCGCACCCGCGTCAGCGTCTGATCGGGGTCTTTCGGCAGATCGTCGCACCCGGCAACGAGCAGCGCGGCGACCATCATGACGGATGCCAATTTCCCCATGTGAGGGAAACGGAATTATTGGGGAGTAGTTCCTTTGCCGGCGTGCGCCAACCCAGCCATTCCACGACGATCACGCATGTCTCGTGCACGACGCCGCATGTCCGACCTAGTTGCTCTCGCCCTCGGGCGTGACGTCCAGTGGCTTGGACTTGAACATGATCTTGGTTTCGCCCTTGCAATCGGCCATGCACGGCGTGCCCACGGGTGTATCGGGGCGCGGGTCCTCGGCGATGAAGCCGTTGCGGTTGGGCATGTCGACTTTGGGCAGGCTCTCGCGGTTGAGAACGAAGTCCTCGGCCACCAGATCGTTCAGATAGAGCACGTAGGCGGTGACCGCGTAGGTCTCGTCGACGCTCAACGACTGCGCGTCGCCGAACGGCATGGCCCGGTGAATGTAGTCCCACAGGGTCGAGGCATAGGGCCAATAACTGCCGACGGTCTTCACCGGATTCGACGAGGCCAAGCTGTCGCTGCCGCCGATCAGCACCGGATAGCGGCCGACCGCCTCGCCGAACTCGCCGTGACAGGTGGCGCATCGTTCAACGAAAACAGCCTCCCCATCGGCGGCGGTGCCCTGGCCCGGCGGCAGGCCCTGGCCGTCTGGACGCGCGTCGATATCCCAGCCGGCGATCAGCGCCGGGCTGGCCTGCTGGCCCAGACCGTAGCGCTCGCCGCCGAGCGCGGCAGCGGACGCCGCCGCGACAAGGGTCATCGCAACGGCGAGGAAAGCCACCTTACGAGATCTGGACATTCTCGACCTCGCCGTTGGCGCCGACCAGCCATGTCTGGATGGAATTGTTGTGATAGATGGAGTTGCGCCCGCGCACCCGGCGCAGCTCGACAATGGAGGGCTGCACGTAGCCGGTCTCGTCCATGGCGCGGCTTTCCAGCAGCACCTCCTCGCCGGTCCAGTTCCAGTCCAGATAGAATCGGGTCAAACACTTGGACAGAACCGGCGTATCCAGGCGTGCCGTATGCCAGTTCTTGCCCCCGTCGAGCGAGACATCGACCTGCTTGATGGCCCCGCGGCCGGACCACGCTAGGCCGGTAATCGGGTGGTAGCCTTTGTGCCGCATGGGGTTTTCCGGACACGGATCGGTGATCACCGACTTGGCGTCCATCACCCAGGTGAATTGCCGCGCCTTGCCGTTGGCCATCACATCCGTGTACTTCGAGGTTTCCTCGCGGGTGTGCCAGGGCATATCGCCGACCTCGATACGGCGCAGCCACTTGATCCACATGTTGCCTTCCCAGCCGGGCACGAGCAGGCGCAGAGGATAGCCCTGCTCGGGCCGCAGTCGTTCGCCGTTTTGCGAATAGGCGACCAGGCAGTCGTCCAGCGCCTTGTGCAGGGGCACCGAACGGGTCATGCCGGCGGCATCGGCGCCTTCGGCCAGGAGCCACTTGGCCTTGGGCTTGAGGCCGGCTTCGTCCAGCAGGGTTTTCAGCGGCACGCCCGTCCACTGCACGCAGTGGACCATGCCGTGCGTGTACTGGCAGCTATTGAGCTGCGCCCCGCGCCATTCCATGCCGCCATTGGCGGCGCACTCCAGGAAGTAGAAGCGGCTGACCGGGGGGAAGCGCTTGAGATCGTCCATGGTGAACACGAGCGGCTTGTCGACCAGGCCGTGAATGACCAGCCGGTGATCGGCCGGGTCGACCTCGGCAACACCGCCGTGGTGCCGCTCGAAACACAGACCGTTGGGTGTGACGAAGCCGTGCAGGTCCTGGAGCGGTGTGAAATTCACCGATGATTCGGGGGTCGCCGTCAGCCATTCCACCGTACGGCGCACCACCTCGCTCTCGTGCGCCGAGGGCGCCCCATAGGGGACCGCATCGACGCCGGCGCCGAGATAGCGCGACCAGTCCGGCACATTGGGCGGCTGGCCGGCGGCGCTTTCGGCCCGGACAATTCGGCCGCCGGCAGCACCAGCCGCCAAGCCCGCCGTAAGGGCCGCGCCGCCGGATATGAAGGCGCGCCGGCCGACGCCCGGCCCCATAGAAACGGTAACGCCTGGCCCGGGTGTCCCCGGACCTGTTTTCGGTAATTTACGCGACATTACGCCCCCCGTCGGTTCGGTTGGCATCGGTATGCCCGCAAATCATATTCGATTTTAATATTATATCAAGATTGAATGTGTTTTGCGACCTGACAACGCCTAGCGAACGGTCTTTTTGAGATAATCCCGCAAAGATGTGGTCTGATACGCCTCTTCACGAACGAACCTGAACATGGCCAGGAAGTGCGGCGGCCGCAGGTAGCCGGG
>JAJFGI010000404.1 GCA_021776215.1 Kiloniellaceae bacterium
ATCATCGTCGTGCCCGACAAGATGGCGCAGGAGAAGATTTTCCACCTCAAGGCGTTGGGCGCGGAGGTGATCCTGACCCGCTCGGACGTCGGCAAGGGCCATCCCGAATACTACCAGGACATGGCCGAGCGCATCGCCGGGGAGACCGGCGCCGTCTATGTGAATCAGTTTGCCAACCCGGCCAACCCCCTGGCCCACGAGACCACGACCGGGCCGGAGATCTGGGAGCAGATGGAGCACGACCTGGATGCCGTCGTTTGCGGCGTCGGCTCCGGCGGGACCCTCACCGGGCTCTCCCGCTATTTCGCCAAGGTGGCGCCCCAGGCGGAGATGGTCCTGGCCGATCCGGAAGGCTCGATCCTTGCCGAGTATGTGGCGACCGGCAAGCTGAGCACCGACGTGGGCTCGTGGCTGGTCGAGGGCATTGGCGAAGACTTTCTGCCGCCGGTCGCCGATCTGTCGCGGGTGAACACGGCCTATACGATTTCCGACCGCGAGGCCTTCCAAACGGCACGCGAATTGCTCGCCAAGGAGGGTATTCTCGCCGGCTCGTCCTCCGGCACTCTGATCGCCGCCGCCCTGCGCCATTGCCGAGCGCAGAGCGAGGCCAAGCGCGTGGTCACCTTCGTGTGCGACAGCGGCAACAAGTACCTGTCGAAGATGTACAACGACTACTGGATGCTCGATCAAGGCTTCATCGAACGCGAGCAGTACGGCGATCTGCGCGACCTTGTCGCCCGGCGGCACGCCGAGCATGCCACGGTCACCGTCCGGCCCGACGATACATTGCTGATCGCCTATGGGCGCATGAAGCTCTACGACATTTCCCAGCTACCAGTGCTCGATGCCGAGGATCAGGCAGTGGGCATCATCGACGAAAGCGATATCCTGCTCTCCGTCATTGGCGACGAAGGGCGCTTCAAGGAGCCGGTGCGCGGCGCCATGACGGCGCGCGTGCAAACCCTTCAGGCGGATCAACCCATTGAAGCCCTGCTGCCGATCTTCGACGCTGGCCACGTGGCGATCGTGGTGGACGGTGACCGTTTCCTTGGCCTGATTACCCGGATCGATCTCCTCAACCACTTGCGGCGGCGGATGCGATGACTGACGTGAGCAACAAGACCCGGCGGCAGAACCGGCCGCAATTCGCGACCCGGGCGATCCACGCCGGCCAGTCGCCGGACCCCAGTACCGGGGCCATCATGCAGCCCATCTACGCCACGTCGACCTACGTTCAGGAAAGCCCCGGCGTCCACAAGGGCTACGAGTACAGCCGGACCCAGAACCCGACGCGCATGGCCTACGAACGGTGCGTGGCCGATCTGGAAAGCGGCAGCGCCGGTTTCGCCTTCGCCTCGGGCATGGCGGCCATGGCTACGGCGCTGGAGCTTCTCGATGCCGGCAGCCACGTGATCGCCGTGGACGACATCTACGGCGGCAGCTATCGCCTGTTCGAGAACGTGCGGCGGCGTTCGGCGGGGCATACCTACAGCTTCGTCGATCTGTCCGACCTGGCTGCCATCGAGGCCGCGGCCCGTCCCGAGACTCGCCTGATCTGGGTGGAGACCCCGACGAATCCGCTGCTCAAGCTCGCGGATCTGGAGGCGATCGCCAACTTCGCCCGGCGCCGCGGTATCTTGTGCGCCTGCGACAACACCTTCGCGACCCCGTGGGTCCAGCGTCCGCTGGAAGTGGGATTCGATATCGTCATGCACTCCGCGACGAAATACCTGAATGGCCATTCCGACATGGTCGGCGGCGTCCTGGTTGCCAATGAAAACGCCGACCTGATCGGCCGCCTGGCCCACCTGCAGAATGCCGTGGGCGCCATTCAGGGCCCGTTCGACAGCTTCCTGGCCTTGCGCGGCCTGAAGACCCTGGCGGTGCGCATGGAGCGGCATTGCAGCAACGCCCAGGCCGTGGCCGAGTATCTGGAGGCCCACCCGAAGGTCGAGCGGGTCCACTATCCGGGCCTGGCCAGCCACCCGCAGCATGCCCTGGCCAAGCGCCAGATGGCATCCTACGGTGGCATGGTCACGGCCATCCTCAAGGGCGGCCTGGCCGAGGCCCGGCGGTTCCTGGAGCGGGTCGAGGTCTTCGCCTTGGCGGAAAGCCTGGGCGGTGTCGAAAGCCTGATTGAGCACCCGGCCATCATGACCCACGCCTCGATCCCCGCGGAGATCCGAGCCCGCCTGGGGGTCAGCGATTCCCTGATCCGCTTATCCGTGGGAATCGAGGCCGTGGACGACCTGATCGCCGATCTGGAACAAGCCCTGACCTGACCCTCTGCCAAGCCTGGGTGCCTGGCTCAAACCCCCGGCGAGCCTGGTTAAACCGTTCTTAACTCCGCCTCCGCACAATGCGGGCGCGGTGGTCCCAGAAGGGTTTTCGGGCGGAACATGCTGGTCATTGTCGGAAGCGTGATGGTTGTGGGCATGGTCATGGGCGGCTACATGGCCATGGGCGGCCACTTGGCTGTCCTGATGCAGCCTTTCGAGCTGGTAATTATCGGCGGCGCCGCCGCCGGGGCTTTTATCACCAGCAATACAAAGACGATCCTCAAGGGCGCCGGCAAGGGCCTTGGCCGCGTCGTCAAGGGGCCCAGGCATGGCAAGGACGGCTACATGGAGGTGCTGAGCCTGCTCTATCAGCTCTTCAAGCTGGCCCGCAGCAAGGGCAACCTGGCGATCGAAAAGCACATCGAAGAGCCGGAAGAGAGCGACCTGTTCGGCAACTATCCCAATATCCTGGCCGATCATCACGTGATGCAATTCCTCTGCGATTACCTGCGCCTGCTCACCATGGGAACGGAAAACCCGCACGAGCTGGAAGCGCTGATGGACCAGGACCTGGACGCACATCACAAGGAAGAGATGGCTATTTCTTCGGCCTATCAAACCATGGCCGACGGCCTGCCGGCGCTCGGTATCGTGGCGGCGGTTCTCGGCGTCATCAAGACCATGGCCGCGATCACGGAGCCGCCGGAAATCCTCGGCGGACTGATCGGCGCGGCGCTGGTGGGAACGTTCCTGGGCGTCTGGCTGGCTTATGGGTTCATTGGCCCCATGGCCACGTCCCTCAAGAACATCATCGAGGCGGATGGGCGCATGTACGAGTGCATGAAGGCCGGTATCCTGGCCCACATCGCCGGCCATCCGCCGGCCATCTCGATTGAGTTCGCGCGCAAGACCCTCTCGACCGACGTGCGTCCCGGCTTCACCGAGCTCGAAGAGTCCTTCGAATCCCTGCCCCCGGTCACCGCCTGATCGACGCGCCCAGCCGAGGCTCCTGACGCATGGCCGACAAGGAAGAAAAGAACACCGCCCCGATCATCATCATCAAGCGGGTGAAGAAAGGCGGCCACGACGCCCACCACGGCGGCGCCTGGAAGGTAGCGTACGCCGACTTCGTGACCGCGATGATGGCCTTCTTCCTGCTGCTCTGGCTGCTTCAGGCGACCACCGATGAGCAGAAGCTGGGCATCGCCGATTACTTCTCTCCGGCCAGCGTTTCGCGCAGCAACAGCGGCTCCGGCGGCATCATGGGGGGGCGAACGTTCACCAAGGAAGGCGCGAAGCCAAACGATCAAACGCCGGTGGGCGTGATGATCGAGATTCCGGCCGACCCGCCGGATTGGGACAACACCGGCGATCCCGACGAGACCGTAGCGACTGAGGAGACCGGCCCCGGCGGCGTCGCCGACGGCGCGCCCGAGCCGGAGGAGGATGCGAATCTCGAAGCCTTCCTGGCGCAACGGGAGCAGGAACAATTCGCCGCTGCCGAGCAGGCCCTGCGCCAAGCCATGGACAATATCCCCGAGCTGCGCAATATGGCCAACAACCTGATCATCGACGAGACCGAGGAGGGGTTGCGCATCCAGCTCGTCGACGAAGCGGGTGAATCCATGTTCGCCTCGGGCAGCGCCAATATGTTCGATCATACAAAAAAGCTGCTGGCCCTGGTCGTCGACGTTATCAGGCAGATGCCGCAACAGATCTCCATCAAGGGGCACACGGATTCGGTGCCCTATCAGAACTCGAACGGCTACACGAACTGGGAACTGTCCACGGACCGCGCCAATTCAGCGCGGCGGGGTCTCATCGAAGCTGGCCTGCCGGCAGATCGCATCGCCGCTGTGGCGGGCCGCGCCGACCAGGAGCACCTGGACGAGGAAAACCCGAACTCGCCACGCAACCGCCGTATTTCCTTCATTCTTCTGCGGCACGACTCAACCGCCCGGGCACCGTCCACGCCGAGCCTGCGCATTCAGTCGGGCGAACTTCCCGCGCAGACCCCCACCCCCGCGCAATAGGGCCGCCACGCGCCGGGCGCGCTTGCCATCGGAGTCTCGGGCCCCCATCTGCATATGACTTATGTGTTGTTGAGGATGGGTTTCTCATGGCCGATCAGGGCAGCAGCCTGCCCAGCCTCCGGCTCGGCACGGCCGACTGGAGCGATGGACCGCCCCACCCGCGGGACGAACCGGCCCTTTACGAGGGTTTGCTTGTTCGCCGGATGTTCGCCTACGCCGTCGATGTGGTGGCTATCGCCGTTCTCTCGGTGGCGGCATGGGTGGCCTTCGGCATCTTGAGCGTGGTGAGCTTCGGGCTACTCAGTCCAATCGGCATCATCGTGACCGCCCTGATCCCGGTGTCCTACCACACCTTTTTTCTTGGGAGCCGTGGGGCAACGCCTGGAATGCGCTTCTTCGATGTGGAGATGTGGAGCTTGGCCGGAAAGCAGCCGGAGTACGTACAGGCATTTCTAGCCACGGTGCTGTTCTACATCAGCGTCGGCATGACGGCGTCCCTGATCCTCGTGGTCGCCTTGTTCAACGACCGGCGGCGAACCTTGCACGACGTGCTCGCGGGCACCGTCGTGTTGCGGCGAACCCAGCCGGGCGGAAACGCTTCCTAGCGCGGCGAAATTGGGGTCTGGCCGGATACCGAGCTAAGCTGCGATAATCGGCGATCGGCGCTGCCGCGCCAAGCTCGAGGGACCGCTACTACAGTTATGCGACAAGGTCCGGCCTTCACCGTCTGCACTCAGCCGCCGCGCGAGCCCAGCCAGCCGGCGCAGCAATACTATGTCCTGACAGAATCCTGCTGCCCCTACCTGCCGGGACGACGCGAGCGCAAGCTGATCACCGAGCTTGGCGACACCCAGGGCACGGCTTTCTACAGCTTGTTGTCCCGCGCCGGATTCCGCCGCAGTCATAGTTTTGCGTACCGTCCGGCTTGTACGGGCTGTACGGCCTGCGTCCCGGTTCGCGTGGCGGCGGGTGCCTTCACCCCAAGCCGTTCGCTGCGCCGCGTGGCCCGGACGAACACCGCCTTGGGCACCGAGCAACGGCCGCCCCGCGCGACGCTGGAGCAATACCGGCTGTTCAGCCTCTACATCGGCACCCGTCACGATGATGGCGAAATGGATGGCATGACCTTTGCCGACTACCGCAGCATGGTCGAGCACACGCGCATCGATACCCGCATGGTCGAGTTTCGCACCGAACACGGCCGGCTGGTCGCGGCGTGTCTGGCCGATTGGCTGCCCGACGGCCCCTCCGCCGTGTACAGTTTTTTCGACCCGGCATTGGCCCGGCGTGGCCTGGGCACATACATGGTGTTGTGGCTCATCCAGGCCGCCCGGGATGCCGGGCTGCCGTACGTCTATCTTGGCTATTGGATCGAGCAGTCGCCGAAGATGTCCTATAAGACACGGTTTCAGCCGCTGGAGGCGCTCGGACCGGACGGTTGGCGCGAACTGGTTTCTTAGTTTGGTTTGGCAGCGCGCTTTTGCGCGGTTTCTTGCGTAGCCGCAGCAAGCTCCTTATGCTCCGGCATCGGCAAAAAGGGGCCGTGGGTCCGCCTTGGGCCTGGAATTCCCCAAAATAGAGGCTTCAGTTCATTGGGAGGTATTTCGTCATGACAGATCAACCTTCGAAGAAGAAAGGGCCCGCCGCCCGCCTCGAGCGTCGCGACTTCATCAAGAAGGCGACCGCCGGCACGGCCGTCGCCGCGGCCGGTATCGCGGCATCGACGTTCCCCAAACCGAGCCTGTCACAGGGCCGAATGAAATGGCGCATGCAAACGACCTGGCCGAAGAATTTTCCCGGCCTGGGCACCGGCGCCAATACATTGGCCGAATTCATCGGCAAGGCCTCCGACGGCCGCCTGACCGTCGAGGTCTTCGGCGGTGGCGAAATCGTTCCGGCTTTCGAAACCATGGACGCAGTCAACAGCGGCACCATCGAAATGGGCCATGGTGCGCCGTACTACTGGAAGGGCAAGGTCGCCGCCAGCCAGTTCATCGCCTCGGTCCCCTTCGGCCTAAACCCTGCCGAGCAAAACGCCTGGGTGCAGTTCGGCGGCGGCCAGGAATTGGCCGACAAGGTGTACAAGGAGATGGGCTGCAAGTTCTTCGTCTCCGGCAATACCGGCGTGCAGATGGGCGGCTGGTTCAACAAAGAGATCCACTCGGTGGAGGACTACAAGGGCCTGAAGATGCGCATCCCAGGCCTCGGCGGCGAGGTGGTCAAGGCCGCCGGCGGTAACGTGGTCAACCTGCCGGGCGGCGAGATCCCGCCGGCCCTGGCGTCCGGCGCCATCGACGCCACGGAATGGGTCGGCCCCTACAACGACCTGGCCTTCGGCCTCTACAAGAGCGCCAAGTACTACTACTACCCGGGCTGGCACGAGCCGGGGACGGTGCTTGACAACTTCGTCGGCCTGAAAGCCTGGGAAGGGTTGAGCAGCGACCTGCAGGCTATCATCGCGACGGCCAACGCCTACGCCAACCTGTTTGTGTTCAACGAGTTTAATGCGAACAACAACGCGTCGCTGAACACCTTGGTCAACGATCACAAAGTAGTTCTCAAGAAATTCCCCGACGAGGTGCTCGACAACCTCGGCGGCCTCAGCGGCAAGGTCGTCGGCGACCTGGCGGCCGCGGATCCGCTCAGCCGCGAGGTGATGGAGAGCATCGCCACGTTCCGCAAGCAATCGATCGCCTACGCGAAAATCTCCGAGCAGGCGTTCTACAATGCCCGCGGCCTACCGTTTAAGTGGGTAGATCTCTAACCCATACACGTTCGGGCCTTTTCGCAGGCCCTGGAGCACAGAAAGCGCCGGCGGAGATATTTCTTCGTCGGCGTTTTTTTATTTCAGCTCAATGGTTTATCCGAATAGTGCTTTGGGCAGCCACGTCGCCAGGCCGGGAGCCATGGCCAGGAGAAAGAGCGCCAATACTTGGATCAACACGAAGGGCACGATGCCGCGGTAGATGTCCATGGTGGTGATGCTCGCGGGTGCCACACCCCGCAGGTAGAATAAGGCGAAGCCGAAGGGTGGTGTCAGAAAGCTGGTCTGCAGGTTGACGGCGATCATCACCCCCAGCCAGATCGGGTCGATGCCCATGGCCAGCAGGATCGGCCCGACAATCGGCACTACCACGAAGACGATCTCGATGAAATCGAGGAAAAACCCCAGCACGAACATGAGCGCCATGACCACAAACATGGCGCCGAAGGCCCCGCCGGGCATGGCATTGAGCGCATCCGAGACGATCTTTTCGCCGCCCAGACCACGAAAGGTCAGACTGAAGACCGAGGCGCCAAGCAGGATGACGAAAACCATGGACGAGACCTTCAGGGTCGTGCGCATCACCTCGATCAGAATGCCGCTCTGATACACCCGCCGCAGGCTGATGCCCACGCCGACAACCAGAACCGCCACGAAGACCATCGCGGCGAAGGCCGCCATGAGATCGTCGGTCGGCACCACGTCGCGCTGCAAGCGCAGATCGAACGTGGTAACCAGGAATACCAAGGCCAGGAAGCTGATACCGGCGCCGTAGACGGGCCAGGCGCTGCCCCGGTCGTCGGCGCGGCCGGCCAGCAGAAGCGCCCCGATGGAGCCCATGGCGGCGGCCTCCGTCGGGGTGGCCGCGCCAATGAGGATGGAGCCGAGGACCAGGACGATCAATGCCGCCGGGGGCAGAATTACCTGGGCGAAACGCACGGTGGCCGACCGCGCGTCCGGGCTCATTTGCACGGGCGGACAGGCACTCGGCCTGAGCGTCGCCACGATCATGGTCCACAGCATGTAGAGGCCCACCAAAAGCAGGCCCGGCAGGAACGCCCCGGCGAACAGGTCGATAACGGAAACCGGGTCCGGGGCATAGTTACCCAAGGACAATTGCGCCTGCGAGTGCGCTCCTTGCATGATGTCGCCAAGGATGACCAGAACGATGGACGGCGGAATGATCTGGCCCAGGGTGCCCGAGGCGCAAATGACACCGCAGGCCAGTTTCGGATCGTAGCCGTTCTTCAGCATCGAGGGTAGCGAGAGCAACCCCATGGTCACCACGGTGGCCCCGACGATGCCGGTGGAGGCCGCCAGCAACATGCCCACGAAGATCACCGACAGTCCCAGGCCGCCGCGCATCTTTCCGAACATAGCGCCCATGGTTTCAAGAAGTTGCTCGGCGATCTTCGAGCGTTCTAGCATCACCCCCATGAAGACGAACAGGGGCACGGCAACGAGCACCTCGTTGGACATCACGCCGAAATACCGCGATGGCAGGCTGCCCAGGAGGCTCATATTGAAGACGCCGAGAATATAGCCGATGCCGGCGAAGAGCAGCGCCGACCCGGCCAAGGTGAACGCCACGGGAAAGCCGAGCAGCAGAATGACGCAGGTCACCGCGAACATGGTCAGGCTGAGGATTTCGCCGATGAGCCCCGGGTCCATCGGCCTAGACCTTCTCCGCCTCTTCCGCCTCGGCGACGAACGCCGCATGTCCGCGCAGAACCAACAGGTTGCGCGCCGCCAGCGACAGGCCTTGGATCGCGGTCAGCACGCAGAACACCAGGATCACGGACTTGAGCAGGAAGAGACCCGGCATGCCGCCCGCCTCCCGGGACTCCTCCAGCATGGACCACGACGACGCGACGTAGCCGAACCCGACCAGGAAGACGAGCGTCACCATCGGCAGCAGCAGCAACAGCGAGCCGAGTATGTCGATCGTTGCCTTGTAGCGGAGACTCGCGGGCCGGTAGAAAATGTCGACCCGGACATGGCCGTTGTGCAACAGGGTATAGGCGGCACCGACCATGAAGACGATGCCGTGCATCCAGACGTAGGATTCCTGTAACCAGACCCAGCCAATCGCGAAGACGTAGCGCAGGATGACCACCACAAAGGTCACCAGCACCATGGCCAAGGTGAGCCAAGCTATACCGCGCCCAATTTCGTCGTTTAGGCGGTCGGCAAACCGCACGAATCGGGAAACGATGGCACATCCTCCCTTGCCACCGCCGGGCGATCTTCCCGCGCCCGATTCCAGCGGCCCCCCCTTCTAAAGAATTTGGGGGTCCTAATCCAGTCGATTTCCCGTGATCCAGGCCGACGGCGTTCTAAGTCCGTGGGGAGACAATCCTCCAGGCCAGAGGCAAAACCGCCGAGGCCAGCGCCACTTTCGTGACATCACCCAGGATGAAAGGCGTCAGGCCCCAAGTCAGGATCGGCTTATCCCAGCCGAACAGGATCCCGAGCCAAATCAGACCAGGTATGTAAATCAAGACATTGCCAACGAGCATGGCGAGCGCCGTGGTGGCCACGTTGCGGTCCCATCCGCGCTCGGCCAACCAACCGCTGGCAGCCGCGGCCAGGATAAAGCCGAACAGATACCCCCCGGTGCTGCCGGCCATGTAAGCCAGCCCCAAGCCCTTTTCCGGCGTGCCCGAGAACACCGGCATGCCCAGGGCGCCCTCCGCCAGGTACAGAAGCACGGTCGCCACACCCAACCGCCAGCCGTAAGCCATGCCCAAGGCCAGCACGACGAAAGTCTGCATGGTCATGGGCACCGGATAGAATGGCACATGGATCTTGGCGGACGCCCAGAGCAACAGCGACCCCAGCACCGCCAATACAACGCCGCGCAAAACCCGCGCGGTGGGACGGTCAACCCCGGCCACCGGCCACACGGTCATCGCCAAGGTGTTTCTACTGGCAGCGAGCGAAAACATCCCGTCATCCTCCCGAATAAGACAGCCGGCAGACCAGGGCCAAGGCCCGCCGATGCACTTGAATACGGCAAGCATGCGGAGCAAGCAAATCTAGATTCTGGGATTGGATTCGCCCGGCCCGGTCAGCGGGCGGCCGATCTCCGTTGCATAGGGATATCGGAGTCGGGCTCCACCTTGGCATTCACCAAATGAATCACCAGGCTCCCTAAATCGCTCTCACCCTCGAGACGGACCGGCACTGCCGGTCTCGTATCCGCCACCGACGCCAGCCAGACTTTGATAACGGCGGGCATGCCGCCTTTGGTCGGCTTGTCGCGGAAGCCGGAAAGCTTGTCGACGGCAACGCGGCACAGCGTCGCCGGACCGCTGTAGGTACTGTAACGGCTCGGCGCCAACGGACTCGGCCCGACCAGGCTGACATTCAGATCATAGCGGCGGGCGCCGTCATAGACTGGATAGGCGCCGTCGCACCGGCCGTTCCGGGTGACCGCGTCGATCACCGCCACGATGGCGCTCGCCGGATCCAGGGTGTCTTGGCGCATCGTCGTCGGAACCGCCTCTTCGTCCTCTTCGGCGGTACCCGGCGGATCGCTCCAGGTGCGCAGGCTGCCATTGTCGAGATAGGAGATCGCCCGCCGGCTCTCGTCATCGCGCGATCGGGCCAAGGTGGCGAATCGGTTAGGCCGAAGGCTGGCCCCGCCTAGAGTGCCATCCGCCTCGCCTTCGAGAAGATAGGGGTACAGCCAGCCGATGAAGCCGCGCGTGCGCGCCACGAAATCGACGCTGTAATCCTGGCTGCCTTGCGAGAGGCCCGCCTCCAGGTCCAAAGCGTGAAAACCGCCCTTCCAGAGCTCGTAGGAAAGGACCAGGCGCTCGCTTGCCGCGGCGGCCGCGGAGCCAGCCGTCCCGGTGACGAATATCCAGACGAAACCGGCGAGAAGGACTCGGGTCATGGCTCATTATACGCCCATGGACGCCGGATCATCCACTATCGATTGGAGGTCGGGAAATTATCCAGCTAATCGAACTTGTTAGACTTTGGAAATCCCTTCGGAGGCAGCCGTCCGGCGGCGGCGCGCTTGCCAATCCAGTCGGCCAACCCGGTTTCCGTGCGCATCCGCCCCGCGCCGATCGACCAGGTCAGGCCCCCGCCGCGGGCGAAGGTCTTCACGTCCGACAGGCCGCCATCCTTGTATTTCTGCATGATGGTGCCCCGGCCGCGGGTCATTTCCGGCAGCTCGTCGAGCGGGAAGATCAGCAGCTTCCGGTTCTCGCCGATGCACGCCACCATGTCGCCCTCGACTGGCTTGCACACGGCGGCTTCCGTACCGGCGGCGACGTTGAGGACCTGCTTGCCGTTCTTCGTCTGGGCCACGATCTCGTCCTCGGGGACGATGAAGCCGCGCCCGTCGGACGAGGCGACGATCAGCTTTCGGCCGGGTCGATAGGCGAACAGGCTGACGATATCCTGGTCGTTCGGCAGGTCGATGAACAGCCGCACCGGTTCGCCATAGCCGCGTCCGCCGGGCAGCTTGTCGGCGCCGATGGTATAGCAGCGGCCGTTCGTGGCGAAGATCAGGATCTTGTCGGTGGTCTGCGCCTGCAGGACAAACCGGGCGCGGTCGCCTTCCTTGTGCTTGGCGTCGGACACGTCTTCCGCATGCCCTTTCAGAGCCCGGATCCAGCCCTTCGCGGAACACAGCACGGTCACCGGCTCGCGCTCGACCACCGCCTCGAGGGGGACGATCACCTCGGAGGGCGCATCGCCCAGCTCGGTGTGCCGGCGGCCCAGCTTGGTCTTCGGACCGAAGGTTACCTTCATGGCCTTGATCTGCTCGCCGATGGCGGCCCACACCCGACCCCCCTCCTCCAGGGGCTTCTTGGCGTCCTTGACCAGCTTCTTCAGGTCCGACTGCTCGTCGCTGAGGGCCGCGTGCTCGATGCGCATGCCCTCTTCCTCCAGGCGGCGCAAGGCCCGCAAGCGCATGTTGAGGATGGCCTCGGCCTGCATATCGCTCAGCTTGAAGCGGCGCATCAGGGCCGGCTTGGGCTCATCCTTCTCGCGGATGATGCGGATCACCTCGTCGATGTTGAGGTAGACGATGAGATAGCCCTCGAGGACCTCGAGGCGCTGGGCGATCTTGTTCAGGCGGAAGCGCGACCGGCGCAGCAGCACCACGTGCCGGTGGTCGAGGAAGGCGCGCAGGACCTGGCGCAGGTCCATGACCCGCGGCGTATTGGTGGCGTCCAGCACATTCATGTTGAGGCTGATGCGCACTTCCAGATCGGTCTGCCGGAACAGCGATTCCATCAGCACCTGGGGATCGACGTTGCGGCTCTTCGGCTCCAGGACCAGACGCACTACATCGGTCGACTCGTCGCGCACATCGGCCAGCATATTCAGCTTGCGCGCCGAAAGCAGTTCGGCGATCTTTTCCACCAGCCGCGATTTCGGCACCTGGAACGGGATTTCCGTGACTACGATCTGGTAGGTGCCGCCCTTGACCTTCTCGGCCTCCCAGCGGGCCCGCAGGCGGAAGGCGCCGCGCCCGGTCCTGTAGGCTTCGACGATGGACTCACGGCTTTCCACCAGCAGCCCGCCGGTGGGGAAGTCCGGGCCGGGCATCAATTCCACCAGCTTGCCGATGGTCGCCTTCGGCGTCTTGATCACATGCAGAAGGGCGTCGCAGATCTCCGCCACATTGTGCGGCGGGATCGAGGTGGCCATGCCGACGGCGATACCTTGCGCGCCGTTGGCCAGCAGATTGGGGAAATTCGCCGGCAGGACCACCGGCTCTTCCGATTCACCGTCATAGGTGGCGCGGAAATCGACCGCGTCCTCGTCGATGCCCTCCATGAGCGCGGCGGCCACTTCGGTCAGCCGCGCCTCGGTGTAGCGCATGGCGGCGGCGTTATCGCCGTCGATGTTGCCGAAGTTGCCTTGGCCGTCGACCAGCGGATAGCGCAGGGCGAAGTCCTGGGCCAGGCGCACCATGGCGTCATAGATCGCCTGGTCGCCATGCGGGTGGAACTTGCCCATCACGTCGCCGACGACGCGGGCCGATTTCTTGAAGCCGGACTTCGGGTCTAGGCGAAGCTGCCGCATGGCAAAGAGCAGGCGCCGGTGAACCGGCTTCAGGCCGTCGCGCACATCCGGCAGGGAGCGCGCCATGATGGTCGAGAGCGCATAGCTCAGATAGCGCTCTTCCAACGCCTTGGGCAGGCGTATGTCGCGAATATCGCCGACTGGTTGGGGCATAAGGGCTTGACCCATGGACGCCTCGAAACTCGTGGAGAATTAGCGGATTCGAGGAAAGTGAGCCAGGAAACCTTGAAACTCTGTTAAAACCGGTCCGCCCGGTACGGCGTCATGTCCAGTCCGGGGTCCCTGTCCGCCGCCAAGGCGGCCACCACGGCCCCCGTCCGAGCCCCCAGAATCATGCCGCAATGGCCATGGCCGAAGGCCAGAAAAACATTGGAAAACCGCGGTGATCGGCCAATAACCGGCAGGGAATCCGGCATCGATGGGCGGAATCCCATCCACTGGCTGGCGCCCTCGGTCCGCAAATCGGGGAACCAGCGCCGGGCATGTGTGGCCAAAACTTCGGCCCGGGCCCAGTTGGGCGGCGCCTGCAGGCCGCCCAGTTCCACCGTGCCGGCGCAGCGCAGGCCCAGCTCCAACGGCGTGGCGACAAAGGCCCGCTCGGTGGAGTAGACCGGCAGGCGCGGGGCAATGCCCGGGTCCGGGAACTGCACATGGTAACCGCGCTCGGTCTCCAGCGGCACCGGGGCGCCGAGTTCGGCCGCCAGGGGCTTCGACCAGGCCCCCGCCGCCACGACCACCCCATCACACGCCACCGGTCCCGCCTCCGTCCGCACCGCTTGCGGCCCATCCGGCCCGATGTCGAAACCGAGCACGGCGGCGCGATGCACGGTACCGCCATTCCGCTGGAACGCGCCCGCGAGCACCTGCACCATGCGCAGGCTGTTCACCGAATGGCCGACCTCGGGATAGTGCACGGCGCGGTCGAAGATCGGCGCCAACGACGGCTCGAGCTGGCGCAGGGCCTCCGGTTCCAACACCTCGAAGGGAACGCCGCGCCGCCGCTGCAGCTCCAGCATGGGCTGGTAGCGGCGGAAGCCCGCCGCGCTCTCATAGACGCAGACCCAGCCGGTGCGGCGGATCATGTCGGTCGCGTCGGCCTCTGCCAGCAGCGGCGTATAGGCCGCCAGGGCGCCATCCATCAAGGCCGCCAGGGCGATGGAGATCTCCTCCACCCGCCGCGCACCGCCGGCGGCCATGAAACGCAGCAGCCACGGCGCCAAGCGCGGCAAATAGGACCAGCGGATGGCCAGCGGCCCGAGGGGATCGGCAAGCATCCCCGGCACCCGCCAGAGCATGCCCGGTGTGGCGACCGGTACCACGGCCTCGTCGCCGATGATGGCGCCGTTGCCCGATGAGGCGCCCTCGCCCGGCTCACCCCGGTCGATCAGAGTAACGCGGAATCCCTCGCGCTGCAGGCTCAAGGCGCTGCACACACCGATGATACCGGCGCCGATGACGGCGATATGACGGCCCTTGGGTGCGCTGCTCATGGAGACCCCTAAGACACCGGCACTGGGAAACGTTCGGCCAGGCGCTGGCGCGCCATGGGCGGCGCCTGGTGATGCGGGGCGAAGACGTGACGCTCGAGGAAGAAACCGGTCAGCGCCAACCCCTGCGCCACTTCATCGGGACCGCCGCCGCCGCGGTTGCCGAGGAACCCGGGCAGCGGCAGCAGCCGGTCGCGGTAGGGTTCGCCGGCGGCGAGCGAGACGGCGCGGCCCGTGCGGGGGCTGACGTAGGCAAGCTGGTCGTTCGCCCCGCCGCCGGCACAGGCGCTCAAATCCAGGCCAAAGCCGAGCTCGGCCAGCAACGCCAGTTCCCAGCGCACATAGACCTCGGCCCAGTGATCGCCGGAGAGCGCTTCGAGCAGCGCCAGGAATCCCTCGTAGCAGGCCGCGTGCGGCTCGCGCTCGGGCAGGGCCCGCTCGGACACGGCGGCGGCGGATGTCAGCGCCGCCAAGCGGGACGCATCGTCGAGCACGCGGGCCGCGTAGCTTTCCACCAATTCGCCCTCGAAGTTGCCCAAATGATCGGCCAGGCGCCCCGACCAACGCACGGCAACCAGATTGCCGGGCTGATAGACACCGCTCAGCCGCTTGCCAAAAGCACCGCGCACCAGCCCAGCGTGCCGGCCCTGGTCCCGGGTCAGCAGGTGCACGACCGCCGACGTTTCGCCATGCGGCCGTACCGAGAGAACGATTCCGCTGTCGCTCCAATGCATCGCCCTACCGCCCGCCCGCTCTCACACGTCGAAGTCCAGGCCCCAGTGCCGGTAGTGCGCGCGGTCCTCCAGCCAATTTTCGCGCACCTGTACCAGGAGGAAAAGATGCACCTTGCGGCCGAGAAGGGTTTCCAGCTCGGCCTGGGCGGCCTCGCGGACCGCCTTGATCGTGCGCCCGCCCTTGCCCAGGCACATGGCTTTATGGGAATCGCGGAGCACCGTGATGATCTGCGCGATGCGGGCGCTGCCATCGTCGAAGTCCTGCCAGTCCTCGGTTTCGACGGTCAGCGAATAGGGCAACTCCTGGTGCAGGTTGAGGAACAGCTTCTCGCGCGTCACCTCGGCGGCCAGAAGACGCTCGGGCAAATCGGACAGCTCGTCGGCGGGGAACAGCCATGGCCCCTCGGGCATGCGCTCGACCAAGTAGCGCCGCAGGTCCTCGACCCCGTCACCGCTGAGGGCCGAGACCATGAAGATGCGGGAAAAGACACCTTCGGCCTCGAACGCAGCGGCCAGCGGCAGGAGCCGCTCCCGCTTGCACAGATCCACCTTGTTGAGGACCAGGACGGCGGTCCGCCGGCGCGCCTTCAGCCCATCGATGATCAGGCGCGTGTCGCGGTCGATGCCGGATCGGGTGGCATCGACGATGAGGACCACCTCGTCCGCGTCCTTTGCCTCGCCCCAGGCGCTGGCAACCATGCTCCGTTCGAGACGGCGCTTCGCCGTGAATATCCCCGGTGTATCGACGAAGACGATCTGGCAGTTGCCGTCGATGACGACGCCGCGCACCCGGCTGCGGGTGGTTTGCACCTTGTGGGTGACGATGGAGATCTTGGTCCCGACGACGCGGTTCAGCAGCGTCGATTTACCCGCATTCGGTGCGCCGAGCAGGGCGGCAAATCCGCAGCGCGTTGCCCCGGCAGCAGTATCGGACATCGCCAACGACCTCAGCCCGCCGTGCCGAGATGTCTTAACAGGCGTTCGGCCGCGGCCTGCTCGGCCAGGCGCTTGGATCGTCCCTCCCCGCGCTCGACCGGTTGGCCTTCCAGGCGCACCTCGACGGTGAACATGGGCTCGTGCGGCGGCCCGGAACGTTCGACCTCCTGATAGTCGGGTAGGGCCAGGGCGCGCGCCTGCGCCCATTCCTGCAAGGCGGTTTTGGCATCCTGGGGCGGGTGGCCGGCCGCCGCCAGCATCGGCGCCCAGTGCGCTTCGATCAGCACCCGTGCCGCCTCCAGACCGCCATCCACGTACAGGGCGCCGATCAGCGCCTCGCACGCATCGGCCAGCAGAGTGGGATTGTCACGTTCGCCAGCGGCCTCCTCCCCCTTGGCCAGACGCAAGTATTGACCGAGATCCAGGCGGCGTCCGACATCCGCCAGGGTTTCCCGGCGCACCAGATCCACATGGCGGAGCGCCAGCGGCCCCTCCGCCTCGTTCGGGTACCGCTGCAGCAGCATGTCCGCGATCACCAGGCCAAGCACCCGATCGCCAAGAAACTCAAGCCGTTGGTAGCTGTTGTCGCCGGTCCCGTCGGGACGGCGAACGGCGGCGCTGGGGTGGGTCAGCGCCTCGCGCAGCAATGCCGGCTGCGCAAAGGCATGCCCTATGTGCCGCGCCAAGCCGGTGAGGTCCGTCTCAACTTTACTCGATTCCATCGCCAATGCGGCTGTAACGGATGGCGAAAGGCCACTTCCAGATCTCCCACAGTCGCGCGCTGTCATCGTGCGAAAAGAACAGAAATTCGGCGCGGCCGACGAGATTCTCGAACGGGACAAAGCCAACCGCCGAGGCGACCCGGCTATCCTGACTGCTGTCGCGGTTGTCGCCCATGGCGAAGTAGTGGTTCGCCGGCACCGTATAGACAGGCGTGTTGTCCAGCATTTCCGCGTCGCTTCGCTCCCAGATGCGGTGCTTGCGGCCGTTCGGCAGGGTCTCGATGTATTCGGTGACTTGGGTGGTATAAAGCCCTTGCACCGGCACCGTCATGTCCTCGACCTTCGCCCGCTGCACCGGCTCGCCGTTGATGTTCAGAATGCCGTTTATCACCTGAATGCGATCACCGGGCAATCCGACCAGGCGCTTGATATAGTCGGTCTTGTTGTCGGTGGGCAGCTTGAAAACCGCCACGTCGCCGCGCTCCGGCTGCGACGCAAAGATCCGCCCCTTGATCCAAGGTAAACCCCAGGGCAGCGAATAACGGCTGTACCCGTACGAGAACTTGGAGACGAATAAATAATCCCCGATCAGCAAGGTCGGAATCATCGAGCCCGACGGTATGTTGAACGGCTCATAGGCGAATATGCGAATGGTTATTGCAATCGCCACCGCGTAGAGAACGGTGCGAACCGTCTCCCAGACACTGCTCGACTTCTTTTTTACCATTAAAGAGTCCATGTAGTCTATTGCAACCTATCAGTTTATTACAGGCCCGCGAAGATTCGAACGGCTCAGTCCGACAAACCGGGCACGACCGAGATGATGACGATCGCCTGGGCCAAGGGATAGTCGTCGGTCAGTGTCACGTCAATGCGCGCGGTCATGCCCTCGGGCGTGATCTCGGCAAGGCGGCGGGCGGCGCCCCGGGTCAGGGCCATGGTCGGCTGGCCGCTCGGCAGGTTCACGACCCCGAGATCCCGCCAGTGGACACCGCGCCGGGGCACGCCCGTCCCCAGCGCCTTGGCGCACGCTTCCTTGGCGGCGAAGCGCTTGGCGTAGCTGGCCGCCCGGTTGGCCCGGCGGTCGGATTTCACTTGCTCGACCTCGGTGAAGACCCGGTCGGTAAAGCGGGTGCCGAAACGTGCCAATGTCTTTTCGATGCGGCGGATATCGATCAGATCGTTGCCGAGGCCGACGATCATGGGCGGTCGCCTGCCACGATCCGGCTCAGGCGCTGCGGGCGCCGGCGCCGTCGGCGCGCGCCTGGTCCATCAGGACGCGCATCCGCTTGATGGCGCTGTCCAGGCCACAAAAGATGGCCTCGCCAACAAGGAAGTGGCCGATGTTCAGCTCAACGACACTGCCGATGGCCGCCACAAAGCCGACCGTATCGTAGGTCAGCCCGTGGCCGGCATGGCATTCGAGGCCAAGGGCCGCGGCATGCGCCGCCGCCGCTTCGAGGCGTTTGAGTTCCGCCTTGACCGGCGGACCCTCGCGATCCTCGAGGAAGGCCTCGCAAAAGGCGCCCGTGTGCAGCTCCACCACCGGCGCGCCCAACGCCTTGGCGGCGTCCAGTTGCCGCGCCTCCGGGTCGATGAACAGCGAGACGCGGATACCCGCCGCGGCCAGCGCCGTGCAATACGGCCGCAGCAGCACAATCCCTCCCGCCGCGTCCAGGCCGCCCTCGGTGGTCACTTCTTGGCGCTTCTCGGGGACGATACAGGCGGCATGGGGCTTGTGGCGCACGGCGATCGACAGCATCTCGTCGGTGGCCGCGATTTCCAAATTGAGCGGCAAATCGATGTTATTGACCAGCCGGTCGATGTCGGTGTCGGAGATATGGCGCCGGTCTTCGCGCAGATGCGCGGTGATCCCGTCGGCGCCGGCCGCCGCCGCCAGGCGGGCGGCGCGCACCGGGTCCGGATGGCCACCGCCGCGCGCGTTGCGAATGGTGGCCACGTGATCAATGTTCACGCCAAGGCGTAGATGCTGCGTGGTCATTGGTCCTCCTTGGCCATGTCGGCCACGGTCTTACGAGTGGGATGCCCGCGCCGACTTTTGGCGCGCCGCCGTATCCGCCATCTCCGGGCCCGCTGATACTCCACCACGGCACCGTGGATTGGCCAGAAAAAGGCGAACCAGGCGACCAACGCGGTCGGTAGGCCGCCGATGGTCATGGGCAACAAGACATCGAGCGGCCGATCGAAAATGTAGTGCAAGCTCAGCACATTGGGAAGGTCGGTGGCAACCTCGTTACCGGTCAGCCAGCGGCCAAGGGTATAGATCCAGGCCCATATGAAGGGAAACGTCCACGGATTGCCCACCGCCGTCCCGATCGCCGATGCGACGACGTTGCCTCTCAGCAATACCGCCAGCAGGGCGGCGCCGACGAAATGGAACCCGATAAAGGGGGTAAACGAGATCGCCGCTCCGCACGCGACCCCGGCGGCGATCCGGTAGGGCGTTTCGGGCAGGCGGCGCACCCGGTGCGCCAGATACGTGGTCGCCCGGCGCCAGCCGGCACTGGGCCATAGAACCTGGCCCAGGCGGTGCAGTAGTGGCAGGGGCGTGCGGCGCTTGAACATGGGCGGCGGCTAGACCACTGCTCGGCGGAGCGGCATCAGCCGCGCGCCCGCTCGACGGAGATGACGACCGGCGCCGCACGCAGCGCCGCGATGATATTCGTCAGATGCTTCACGTCCTGCACTTCCACATCGACAAGCATCTCGAAAAAATCGATGGACCGGTTGGCGATCTTCAGATTGCTGATATTGCCCTCGTTCTTGCCGATGATGGTGGAGAGATTGCCCAGGCTGCCCGGCTCATTGGCGATAACGATCTGCAGGCGGCCGGTATGCGGTTCCGTCCCATCGCCGACGTCCCAGGCGACGTCAATCCACCGCTCGGGGGCATCTTGAAACGTCGCCAAGGTCTCGCAATCGATGGTGTGCACGGTCACGCCTTTGCCGGTGGTCACGATGCCAACGATCCGCTCGCCCGGCAGCGGATGGCAGCAGTGGGCATAGTGTACCGCCATGCCGGGAATAAGTCCCTTAATGGGCACACCGGGCTGCTTGTTCTTGCCCGTTGCCGGCCGAGTTCGACCGAACGGCCACATGCGGCGCGGCTTTTCCGCGTCCTTGACCCCGGGAAAGACCGCGACCAGGACCTCTCGCGCCGTATGGATGCCTTTACCGACACCGGCGCACAGATCGCCCGTGCTGTCGGCGCGGAATTTCTTTAGCACCCCATCGAGGGCTTTCTCGGTCAGATCGTAGCCTTCCTCGCGAAAGGCCTTTTGCAGCATGTTTCGGCCAAGCTCGCTGTACTGCTCCCGCTCCTTCATATGGACGAAACGCCGGATGCGCGCCTTGGCCTTGCCGGTGACGACGAACTTCTCCCAGTCGGGCGACGGGGTTTGCGCCTTCGACGTCAGAATCTCCACCTGATCGCCGTTCTGCAGCTCACCGCGCAGCGGCATGATCCGCCCATTCACCTTGGCGCCGACGCAGGTATCCCCCACCTCCGAATGCACTGCATAGGCGAAGTCCACGGCGGTTGCCCCGCGCGGCAGGGCAATCAGGTCGCCCTTCGGCGAGAAGCAGAACACCTGATCCTGGAACATCTCCAGCTTGGTGTGCTCGAGAAATTCCTCCGGGTTCGAGGCGTGCTCGAGAATGTCGAGAAGCTCGCGCAGCCAGCGGTACTGCCGGCCATCGACCTTCATGTCGCCGTGCTTGTATTTCCAGTGGGCGGCGACGCCAAATTCGGCCACGTCGTGCATCTCGCGGGTGCGGATCTGCACTTCGATGCGCTGCCGTTCGGGCCCGATCAGGCCGGTGTGCAGGGATTGATAGCCGTTCGGCTTGGGGGTCGAGATGTAGTCCTTGAAGCGGCCCGGCACCACCGGATAGCGGCTGTGCAGGGAGCCGAGCGCCTGGTAGCACTCGCCGACGTCTCCGACCACCACACGGAAGGCCATGATGTCCGCGAGCTGCTCGAAGGCGACGTTCTTGTGCTGCATTTTGTTCCAGATGGAAAACGGCGACTTCATGCGGCCGGACACCCAGGCATCGATATCATCGCCGGCGAGACCCCGCCGTAACTGATCGATAATCAGTGGTGGCAGCGCGTCGCCATGCCCCTTGAGGAACTCGAGACGTGCCAGAATGGACGCCCGGCCGTCCGGATTCAGTTCGGCGAACGCCAGATCCTGGAGATCGTCCTTGAAGCGGTGCATGCCGATGCGCTCCGCCAGGGGCGCATAGATGTCCATGGTCTCGCGGGCGATGCGCCGGCGCCTTTCGGGCGCCTTGATGTAATGTAACGTCTGCATGTTGTGCAGCCGGTCCGCCAGCTTGACCAGCAGCACCCGGATATCCTCCGACATGGCCAGGACGAGCTTGCGGAAGTTCTCGGCGTGCTGGGTCTGCTCCGATTGCAGCTCCAGGCGGGAGAGCTTGGTCACACCGTCGACGAGCCGGGCAATCTCCTTGCCGAACCGCTTTTCGATGTCCTCCAGCGAGGTATCCGTATCCTCGACCAGATCGTGCAGCAGGGCGGTGATGATGGAGTTGTCGTCGAGCTTGAGGTCGGTGAGGATGCCGGCGACCTCGATCGGGTGCGAGAAATAGGGGTCGCCGGATTCGCGTTTCTGCGACCCGTGCAACTTCATGGCATACACATAGGCGCGATTGAGCGCGTCCTCGTCCGCGCCCGGATCGTACGCCTTGACCCGTTCCACAAGTTCGAATTGGCGCATCATGGCGCCGCCACGCGGCATATCACTGCCGCCCTCACCCGCTCTATAGGCCTCGAGGGTTTGAGATCCGGGCCCATGGCCCGACGCCGTCGCGCCGCCCGGCTACGATCGGTGGCGGCACCGGCTTTCCCGGCGTCAGGCTGGTTCTTCGTCGCCGCCCTCGGTGTCGGCCACGATCGGCTCGAGACCGGCCTCAGCCATCTCGCTCTCGGCGTCCGCCTCGTCATCGGCCTGAGCGCCGGCGGCGACAGGCTGTCCCGCGCCGACCGCCATCTCCAAACCAGCGATATCGAACTCGGACTGCTCTTCTTCCGGCTCATCGATCTCCACATGGCGCTGAAGGCCCTGAATCAAGGCTGCCTGCAGGGCGTCGATATCGACCGTCTCCTCGGCGATCTCCCGTAAAGCGACCACAGGGTTTTTGTCGTCGTCTCGATCCACCGTCAGCGGCGCCCCGGCCAAGATATCGCGGGCCCGCTGGGCGGCCACCAACACGAGATCAAAGCGGTTCGGAATCCTAACGACGCAATCTTCAACCGTTACACGCGCCATATGCTGCAAATCTCCGGAATTACTTGGGGGATTTAGAATCCCCTATGCGAGTCCTCAGGAATATATGGACGGCGCCCAGGGAAGGCAAGCGTTTCCCAGGCATACCGAGGCTCTCTCCCTGGCTTATTCCAGGGGCGCCGCCGTCTGTCCCGGTGGCAGGCGGGCCGCCATGGCAGCCGCCGTCTGGCCGCTGGCCGGATGGCGCCAGTCCGGCGCCAGTTCCGCCAGGGGCAGGAGGACGAAGGCCCGGTCGGCCAGGCGGGGATGCGGCAGTTCGGGCACCTCGCGGGCGGCGCTGACCCGATCGCCATACGCCAGCAAGTCGAGATCGATCACCCGGGCCTCGTTCCGTTGCCGCCGGGTCCGGCCGAATTCCCGCTCGACCCGGTGCAAGAGCGCCAGCAAATCCGCCGGCGACAGGCTGGTTGTCACCTCGGCAACACCGTTCACGAAGGGCGGCTGGTCCGACGGCGGCACCGCGTCGCTCTCGTACCAGCGCGACCGGCGCACGACACGCACCCCACGTGCCGCCAGGGCCGTCAGGGCCGCCTCGCACGTCTGCAGCGGCGAGCCATAGACCTGGCTGGCTAGGTTGGCGCCAAGGGCGATCAGAATCACGAAATCGTTCCCCCAGTCCGGCTAGCCCTTGCCAGGACGTCTAGCGACCATAAATGAAAGGAGACGCCGAGAGTGTGAGGGCCGTTGCCCGGCCGCCGCCTGACGGGCTGCGGGGAGTGGTGAATTTTGGCTGTGACGGCGGTTGTCATACTGAATATTTGGATTTTGTTTTGAGGATTACATGAATTTCTATCCGCAGGAACGCGTCGCCCTATTTATCGACGGCGCAAACCTTTATTCCACGGCCCGGGCCCTGGGCTTCGATATCGACTACAAGCGGCTTCTCGACCATTTTGCCGGCCAGTGCAACTTGATCCGGGCCTTTTACTACACCGCGCTCATCGACGACCAGGAGTACTCGCCCATCCGCCCCCTGGTCGACTGGCTCGACTATAACGGTTACACCATGGTGACCAAGCCCACCAAGGAGTTCACCGACGCGACCGGACGGCGCAAAATCAAGGGCAACATGGACATCGAGCTGGCCATCGATGTCCTGGAGATGGCCGGATACCTGGATCATATCGTTCTTTTCTCCGGCGACGGCGATTTCCGCCGCCTGGTCGAGGCGGTGCAGCGGCGGGGGGTGCGCGTCACCGTGGTGTCCACCGTGCGCTCCCAGCCGGCCATGATCGCCGATGAGTTGCGCCGGCAGTCGGATGTGTTTCTCGATCTGATGGACCTGCGGGAACAGATTGAGCGTGCCTTGCCCGCCGACCACCCGCGGGCGCGGCCGCGCGGCCCGGCAGCCGACACCTATGACGACGAACCGGACTATTACGAGGAAGAGTCGGCGTAGGGCGGTCTGGATGTCCGCCGCCGGAGCAACCGTTGGCGGTGCCACCGCGCCGGCTCCCGATTGCGCGCTGTGCCCGCGTCTGGCCGCCTTTCGGGCCGCCAACCGGGATGTCTTTCCGACGTTTCACAACGCCCCGGTGCCCCCGTTCGGCGACAGCGGCGCGCGCCTTCTGATCGTCGGATTGGCCCCCGGTCTGAAGGGAGCCAACCGCACCGGCCGGCCTTTTACCGGCGATTACGCCGGCGACCTCCTCTATCCGACCATGGTCCATTTCGGCTTTGCCCGTGGCGCCTATGGGCGGGAACCGGACGATGGTTTGACGCTCGTCGATTGCCGTATCACCAATGCGGTGCGCTGCGTCCCGCCCCAGAACAAGCCTGTCGGCGAAGAGATCCGAAACTGCCGTCGTTTTCTGATCGATGAGATGCAGTCGATGCCAAACCTGGCCGCCGTACTGGCCCTTGGGGCCGTCGCGCATGGATCGGTGCTGGGCGCGCTAGGGTGCCGCAAATCCCTTTATCCGTTCGGGCATGGCGCGCTGCACGAGTTGCCCGGCGGTCTGCTGCT
This sequence comes from Kiloniellaceae bacterium, assembly GCA_021776215.1. Lineage (GTDB taxonomy): Bacteria > Pseudomonadota > Alphaproteobacteria > Kiloniellales > J153 > JAJFGI01. Next base: position 24,309 of record JAJFGI010000404.1, read on the forward strand.
CGCCGACAGCTACCACTGCTCCCGCTACAACACCAATACCGGACGCTTGACCGAGGCCATGTTCGTGGCCGTTTTTACCGCGCTACGGCAAAGGCTTGCCTAGGCGCTAGCCCCGTTCGCGCATCAGACGCGCCTTTTGCCGCTGCCAGTCCCGCTTCTTTTCGGTCTCGCGCTTGTCCACCTTGCGCTTGCCGCGCGCCAGGCCGAGCTCGACCTTGGCGATGCCGCGCGAGTTGAAGTAAATGGACAACGGCACGACCGTGTATCCCTCGCGCTGAATCTGGCCGATCAGGCGGCCCATCTCGCGCCTGTGCAGCAGCAGCTTGCGCGGCCGCAAGGGATCGTGATTGAAGCGAGTCGCCGCGTCGTACGTGGCGATATGGGCGTTGCGGAGGTAAATCTCGCCGCCTTCCTCGTGCGCATAGGATTCGCCGATCGAGCAGCGACCCTGGCGCAGCGACTTCACTTCGCTGCCGGTGAGAACCACCCCCGCCTCCAGGGTATCCTCGATGAAGTATTCGTGGCGTGCCTTGCGGTTCTGCGCGATGACCCGCCGCGCGCCCTCGACCATATTGAAACGGACCGTCGTCTTAGTTGATCAGGCCGGCGTGGATCATCGCCTCGCGTACCGTCGCCTCTGTCTGCGGCTGCACGCAGACCATGGGCAACCGCAGCCGGTTCTCGCAGAGGCCCAGCAGGCTGGCCGCGAACTTCACGGGAGCCGGGTTCGGCTCGACGAACAGGGCCTGATGCAGCGGCATCAGACGGCTGTTGAGGCGGCTCGCGGTTGCCACGTCGCCACGCTGCCAGGCCTCGTGCAGATCGGCGCACTGCCGCGGTGCCACATTGGCGGTCACCGAGATGCAGCCATGCCCGCCCTGGGCCAAGAACGGCAGCATGGTCCCGTCCTCGCCACTCAATTGCGTGAACGATTCGCCGCTCGCCACGCGAGTTTTCGGCGGCCGCGCCAGATCGTTAGTGGCGTCCTTGACCCCGACGATGTTCGGCAGCTTGGCCAGGCGGCCCATGGTCTCGACACTCATATCCACGATGCAGCGGCCGGGGATGTTGTAGATCAGAATCGGAATCTCCACCGCGTCGTGGATGGCCTTGAAGTGCTGGTAGAGTCCCTCCTGAGTCGGCTTGTTATAGTACGGCGTGACGACCAGCACCGCATCCACCCCGGCCTCCTTGGCACGCCGGCTGAGCGAGACCGCCTCGGCGGTCGAGTTGGAGCCCGTACCGGCGATCACCGGCACCCGGCCGCGCGCCGCCTCGACGCACAACTCTACCACCCGCATATGCTCGTCATGCGACAGGGTGGGAGACTCTCCGGTCGTACCGCAGGGCACGACGCCGTGACTGCCCTGCTCGATCTGCCAGTCGACGAAGCGCTGGAAGGCCGGCTCGTCAACGTGGCCGTTGGAAAAGGGCGTAATAAGGGCCGGTAGAGACCCTCGGAACATCGGGCCGGACATGGCAGTTTCCTGGTTGAATCCGTTGGCCTGTTGGCAGACTCCAGGCCCACCGTTGAAAACCTTAGCGGCTGCGCCGCGGGGCGGCAAGCATGCGTGGTGGTGCCGGCCCCTCTTATTCCTGCTGGCGAATTCGTAAATTCTTGCTAAAGATTCCCCTGATAAGGTTGGCAGCCATACCGCCATACCACCCGTTAGAGAAAGTACACCGCCGTGACAAAAGCGCTGCATATAGCTGCTGTTGTGGCCATCCTAGCGCTCGTGCCGGCTGCGGCCCGCCCCGCCTGGGCGACCGCCGAGCCAGGTACGGCGGCGATGGAGGGCCCCATTCTCTCGGCGGAGGACGTGACTGCCGGACGGGCGGCATTGGCATCGGCCAAGGCACGGAAGTTCGCCCATGGCCTGGATTTGGCGGGCAAGGCGCAAAACCAGATGCCGGCAAAAATCGTTCGCTGGCTGGAGTTGACCGAGCCGGGCAGCCGGGGCGATTTCGCCGCCGTGACCGCGTTTATCACCGAGAATCCCGATTGGCCGGGGCAGGTCGCTTTGCTGCAGCGTGCCGAAGCCTCCCTGCCCGCCGACCTGCCGCACCCGGCGGTGCTGGCGTGGTTCAAGGCTCGGCCGCCGATCACCCCCGCCGGCGCCATCCGCTATGCCGAGGCCCTGATCGCCGCCGGTGACAGCGAGGCCGCCACCGAGCTTTTGCGTGGGACCTGGGTCGGCCAGGATTTTCCGGGCGCCGACGAGGCGCCATTCCGCCGTCGCTTCGACAAGGCTTTACGCCGCGAGGACGATCTGGCGCGGCTGGACCGTCTTTTGTGGGACCGGCAGAGCGCGGCGGCCCGGCGGCAGGCCAGACGCCTGGGCGCCGGTTATGTCGCCCTTGCCGAGGCACGGCTGGCCCTGGCCGCCATGAGCGGCGGCGTAGATGCCGCGGTGCGGCGGGTGCCGACGGAGCTGGCCGATAATCCGGGCCTGATTTTCGAGCGCGCCCGCTGGCGCCAGCGGAAAGGCCGCTACGAGGGTGTTCTCGACTTGCTGGATCCGCCGAACCCGGAGGCGCCCCGGCCGGAGATCTGGTGGTCCCTGCGTCATTGGACCGTGCGTCAGGCATTGGTGAAGGGTGACATCTCCGCCGCGTATCGCGTCGCCAGCCGGCACGGGCTGGTAACGGGCGTTGCGTTCGCCGAGGCCGAATGGCTGGCCGGCTGGATCGCGCTGCGCTTCCTCGACCAGCCGGAACAGGCATACCTGCACTTCAACCGCCTGCACGATGGCGTGACCACGCCGATCAGCCAGGCGCGGGCCGCCTTCTGGGCCGGGGAAGCGGCAGTTGCCATGGACAGGCGCGATCCGGACGGCCAGTGGATGACCAGGGCCGGCTTGTGGTATGCGACGGCGGCTCGCTTCAAGACAACGTTTTACGGGCAGCTGGCCGCCCGGCAGCTTGGCCTGCCTCCGGCCGCAACCTTCGCGACTGCGCCGGCGCCCGACGGCGATGCCCATGCCGCATTTGCCGCGCGCGATCTGGTCCAGGCAATCCGCGTCCTCGGCGAACTCGGTGACCAGGAATTGCAACAGCGGTTCTTTGGCCGCCTGGCCACCATTTCGTTGAGCGAGTCCGACTACATCCTCACCGCGGAGCTGGCGCAGCAGCAGCAGCGGCCCGACCTTGCGGTGCGCACCGCCAAGGCCGCGGTGGCCGACGGTATCCTGCTGCTCGACCATCTATACCCATTCCCGGCCCTGCCCGAGGGCGAATCACCGGAACCGGCCTTGATCCTCGCCGTGGTGCGCCAGGAGAGCGCCTTCTACACCGACGCCGTCAGCGGCGCCGGCGCCCAAGGCTTGATGCAGATCCTGCCCAATACGGCGAAAGGCGTGGCGCGCGGCATGAACCTGCGCTTCAGCAAGAGCAAGCTACGCACCGACCCCGAATACAATATGCGCCTTGGCCGCGCCTATCTTTCCGATCTCACCGATCGCTATGGCGGTTCGTACATTCTCGCCCTGGCAGCATATAACGCCGGGCCCAGCCGGGCGAATAGCTGGATTCGCACCTTCGGCGATCCGCGCGACCCGGACGTCGACCCGATCGACTGGATCGAGAGCATCCCGTTCGACGAGACCCGCAACTACATCCAGCGAATCCTCGAGGGCTTGGTCGTCTATCGCCTGCAGCTCGGCATCGACAATCCCACCGTGGATCCGTTCGCCAATCTGCCGCGGCCGGCCGCCGCCTGGGCGCAGCCGGACGAGTCGATCGATCTTTCCTGTTGCCTTTAGAGCGGCTGGCGTTTGAACTGTCCGGTCTGGACAGGAGGTGGCGATGGGTAACCCGGCCTTTGCCGATATTGGTGCATGTGTTTTCGATGCCTATGGCACGCTTTTTGACGTGCACTCAGCCGTGCGCCGCGGCGGCGGCGCCCTGGGCGACAAGGCCGACAAGGTTTCCGCGCTATGGCGGCAGAAGCAGCTAGAGTACACGTGGCTGCGCAGCCTCATGGGGGCGCACGCCGATTTCTGGCAGGTGACGTCCGAAGGCCTGGACTATGCCCTGACCGCCAACGGCATCAAGGATTCCAAGCTGCACGCCAGGCTGATGGACCTGTATCTCAGACTGGATGCCTATCCCGACGTCACCGATGCCCTGACGCGATTGCGGGCCGGCGGCAAAAAAACCGCCATCCTCTCCAATGGCGCGCCCAAGATGCTCGAAGCCGCCGTCGCCTCGGCGGGCTTGACCGACCTTCTCGATGCGGCGCTGTCCGTCGAGGACGTCGGCATCTACAAGCCGGACCGGCGTGTCTATCAATTGGCCGTCGAGCGCCTGGCGATGGCGCCCGGTCGGATCTGCTTCGTTTCCACCAATGCCTGGGACGCCGCCGGCGCCGCGCATTTCGGCTTCCGTGTCGCTTGGATGAACCGTTTTGGGCAGATACCGGAGCGGCTGCCCGGTAAACCCGCTGCGGTGATCGAATCGCTGAGCGAGTTGCCCGCATTACTCGGACTCTAGGGGGGTGGCGGACTCTAGGGGGGTGGCGGGCGCGAGATTTCGGGAGCGGCGCATCGGCGCACGCGACGGGCTCGATCTCTATGTGCGGGACTATGGTGATCCGTTGGCGGACGGCGTGCCGATGCTGTGCCTTGCCGGTCTGACCCGCAACTCCAAGGATTTTCATACGCTTGCGAGCCGCGTGGCGACGCACCGGCGGGTGATTTGCCCCGACTACCGGGGCCGCGGTGAATCGCCACATGATCCGAATTGGCGCAACTACCGGCCCGAGGCCATTCTCGACGACATCTTTCAGGTATTGACCGCCTGCAACGCTCATCCGGTGGTCGTGTGCGGCGTCTCGTACGGCGGCCTGATGGCGATGGCGTTGGGTGCCCTGGCGCCGACGCTCCTGGCCGGAGTCATCCTCAATGACGTTGGACCGGAACTGGATCCTAATGGGTCGCGCCGCATCATGGCCTACATCGGCCGCGACCGGCCGCAGCCGGACTGGCCCTCGGCGATCGCCGAGACGAAGCGGACCCTGCCGACCCTGGCGCTACCCGACGACGATGCCTGGCGTCGCTTTACCGAGGCGACCTATCGGCTGGGCACCGATGGGCAATTGCATTTCGACTGGGATGTGTCCCTGGCCAAGGCGCTGTCTCAGCCGGAAAATACACCAGATCTCTGGCCGCTTTATCGGACCCTGCAGAACTTGCCATTGCTGGTATTGCGCGGCGGCCTCTCGGACGTGCTCAGCGAACAGACACTCGCCCGCATGGCCACGGAGAAGCCGGATCTGCTACAATTGACCATTCCGGAGGTCGGCCATGTCCCCTCCTTCGAACACCCCGTCGTGGAGCGCGCCATCGATGAGTTCCTCACCCGCGTTGATGCCTGACGACCCCGCCGTTGTTTTGCCCACGTTCGCGGAAGTCGAAGCCGCTGCCAAACGCCTGCGCGGCTTGGCGGTACGCACACCGCTGCTCGAATCGCCGGCCCTCAACGACCGTGTGGGCGGCCGGATCCTGCTCAAGGCGGAGACCCTGCAACGCACGGGATCGTTCAAGTTTCGCGGCGCCTACAACCGCATCAGCCAAATCCCCGAGGCGGCCCGTCCGGCCGGGGTTGTCGCCTTTTCTTCCGGCAATCACGCGCAAGGGGTCGCCGCGGCGGCGGCGCTGCTCGGTCTGCCGGCGACCATCATCATGCCGGCGGACGCGCCGGCCATGAAGCTGGCCAACACCCGAGCCTATGGGGCCGAGGTCGTCCCGTATGAGCGCGATTCGGCCTCGCGCGAAGCTCTGGCGATGGAGATCGCCGAGCGCCGCGGCGCCACCATTGTCAGGCCTTTCGACGATGCGGGTGTCATCGCCGGGCAAGGGACCTGCGGCCTGGAGATCGCCGAGCAGGCGGCGGCGCTGGACGCCCGGCTCGATGCCCTGCTGGTCTGCTGCGGCGGCGGCGGGTTGACGGCCGGCTGCGCCCTGGCCATGGCCGCGCGGAGCCCGGGCACCGCCGTCTACCCGGTCGAGCCGGAGGATTTCGACGATACCCGCCGCTCCCTGGCCGGCGGCGAGCGGGTCAGCAATGCCGAGGGCGGCCAATCGTTCTGCGATGCCCTGCTCTCACCGACGCCGGGACATCTGACCTTCGCCATCAACCGGCGCCACACCGCCGGCGGCCTGGCGGTCAGCGACGCCGAAGTGGCCGAGGCGATGGCATTCGCCTACCGCACCCTCAAGCTGGTGATCGAGCCGGGCGGCGCCGTGGCCTTGGCCGCCGTCCTGGCAAATCGTCTGGAGACACGCGGTAAGACCATCGCCGTCGTGCTGTCGGGCGGCAACGTCGATCCGCAGACCTACGCCGAGATTCTCGCCGGTCGACCCGGCCCGGTTTAATCGCGGGCCAGGCCTAGAGCAGATCCGGGTCGGATGGAATCGCCAAAGGCGATCCATCGACCCGGTGAATCTGCTCTAACTAAATGGTGTAGAGCGGATTCACATGTTTTATCGAAACCACAAAGTGGTTCCGAGAAAACATGATCCGCTCTAGTCGTCGTAAAGCTTTGCCGGCGTATTGGCGCCGTAGCCGGAGGATGCCGGTGTGCCGGCAGCGGTGCCGCTGCCGCCGATCGGCCGTTCCAGGCGCTTGATCTGGCCGGCGAGCGAGGCCCCCGCCTCCATGGAGAGGGTACCGTGGGTAATATCGCCATCCACTTTCGCGGTACTGGCCAAGACCACCGAGTCGGCGGTGATGGTGCCCGATACGGCACCGTAGACCCGGATCGTTTCGGCGACCAGGGCGCCATGCACCGAGGCGCCGTCGCCCACGGTCAGGCCGCGGCTGGTCACATCGCCCTCGACGGCCCCGTCGATTTGAACATCACCGCTGCTGATCAGGTTTCCTTCAACCTTGAGATCGGGACTGATGATGGAGGGGATGCCGCTGCCGCCGCGCTTACCCCCGCCCCGCTTACTGTCGTCCGGCCCCTCTGACACAGCAACGCTTGGCGCCGGTTTGCTAGCCTTTGAAAACATGCTCGCCCGCCTTGATGAACTTCATGGGGTCTACCGCCCGTCCCTTATAGCGTACTTCGTAGTGCACGTGGGGTCCCGTGCTGCGGCCCGAACTGCCAAGCAGGGCAATCTTGTCGCGATGGCCGACCTCTTGCCCGACCTTGACCAGGATCTTCTTGAGATGGCCGTACCGCGTGCGCACGCCGTTACCGTGGTCGATATCAATGGCCCGCCCATAGCGGCCGCGCCAGCCGGCGAAAACCACCTTGCCGGGCGCCGGCGCGTAGATCGGGCGGCCCATCGGGGCGGCGAAGTCGATACCCTGATGCTGGCCCTTGCGTTTGTTCACCGGATCGCGCCGTTCGCCGAACCCGCTACTCACCCGGTACTCGTCCAGGGGCGCCGCGAGGGGCAGTGTCCGCACGACCTCACGCAAGGCCGTCCACCGGTCGAGCTGCTGGTCGAGCATGGATACCGAGGCCTCGAGTTGCAGGCTCGGCTCGAATGCCGCGGCGCCGCCGTCCGCGGGAACGAACGGACCGCCTTGCCCCAGGGCCTCGCCATCGATACTGGCGAGCAGGCCGTTGACGTCCAAACCGGTCATCTCGACGGTCTTCTCGATGACCTCCATGCTGGTCTTGGCGCGGGCGCTCAAGCGCTCCATGACCGTCTGACCGGCATCGCGTAGATCGACCAGACGCTGCTCCAGCCCGCCGACCCGGCGCTGCAGGAATACCCGCTGATTCTCGATTTGGCTGTTGCGATCGATCTCTTGCGCCAGAGAGGTCTGCAAGCTCGCGATCTGGTCTTGCAGCTTGGCCTGGCGGCCACCCGACTGCTGCACCTGCCGAGCCACCTCGGCCAGACGCTTGTTCAGCAGCGATTTCTCGTCGGTCAACTGCTTTCGGTTGTCTGCAGATGCAGCGAGATCCTGCTGCATGCCGGCGACAACCGATTCCAATTGCCACTTGTCCTGGGTGACCGCGGCGAGCTCGCTTTCCAGCTCGGCCAAGCGATTCACCAAGCGCTCGCGCGCCGCCGCGACCTTGTTGACGTCGGCCCGCGAATTTTCAACCAACGACCGGATCTGCGCAACCTGGGCCCGCAACGTCTCGTCGTGATCACCCATATCGCGCATCTGGTCGGCGAAGCGCTCCATCTTTTCGCGCAAGCCCTCGCGGGCGACGAGAACCCGCGCCCGCTCGTCCTCGGATGCCTTCAGACGCCGCTGAACAGCATCGATGTCGTCGCGCGACTTCGGCGATTTCTCCAGTAAGGACAGCAGATAGACCTGATTCTCCTCCAGGTCCCGGGCGATGTTGGAGAATTGGGTATTATACTGGTTGGCCTCGTTCAGCAGGTCGAAGTAGGCCAGGTTCTGACGCTCGATCTCCCGCTCTTTTCCGGCCAACATGACGTTGTGGACCACATAGGCACCACTCGCATAGAGCACCCAGCCGCCTGCCGCCACGGCGAGAACAAACGCCGCCTGTTGCAGGCGCCGCGAGACCCGGAAGTGATGGAAGCGGTCGCCCGAGCGGAAAAACACCTCGCGCGGAACGAATGCTCGCTCCATGAACGCCACAACGAGGCGCAATAGATTCTTCACTTTCACCCGACTTCTCCCTCACTCAACCGCAATCGGCGCCTGATTCGCATCCGCACTGCGGCGGCGTTTGCGCCAACGTCGCCAGAATCGGCGTATCGCGCATCTTCCCCGCCCACTCACCTCGACGGGATTGCCCTCAACTCGGGTGTCCCCTGATGCCCCTGATTTTTCTTGGGGCGTTCTGGACGGGCGGGCCAGCGAACCGGCACCCCGTCTTCGTGGGCCAACCGTATCGTCGGAAGCTTAACAAGACAAGTCTTAACCAGTTGCAAACATTGAATTTGTGTCAATTCGAGAGGCTTCGGGTTCGGTTGGTGAAACAGGGCCGAATCAACATGTTAACGGGTCGAACTGACGATCATGGTTAAGAATGCTTCACAATGTTTGGATCTTTTCGCGGCAATTCGCCGCCCCTTTTGGGGGAAGCCGCCTCAGGTCGGCGCGGCCGGCGGCCGGCGCGCGCCACGACCGCCGTTGGTCGGCGTCAGGGCGATGACCGATTCAACGTAGTCGACGATCTGCGCCACACACTCGTCGACAGGCTGCGTTTCGGTATCGACAACCATCTCCGCGCTGGCGGGGGCTTCGTAGGGTGCGGAGATGCCGGTGAAGGCCGCGATCTCGCCGGTGCGCGCCTTCTTGTAGAGGCCCTTGGGGTCCCGCCGCTCGCAGGTTTCCAGGCCCGCCTTGATATAGATTTCGTGGAAGGCGCCGGGAGCCGACGTGCGGGCCCGGTCGCGGTCGGCCTGATAGGGCGAGATGAAGGCGGTGATGCAAATCAGGCCGGCGTCCGCGAACAACGCCGCCACCTCGCCGACCCGGCGGATGTTCTCGGCCCGGCCTTCCGGCGAGAAGTCGAGATTGGCGTTCAATCCCCGGCGCACATTGTCGCCATCCAGCACATAGACCTGGTAGCCCCTGAGAAATAGGCGCTGCTCCACCTCCATGGCCAAGGTCGACTTGCCGGCGCCGGAGAGGCCGGTAAACCAGAGCACGCCACCGGCATGGCTATTGCGCACGGCACGGCTGGTGGCGGTAACGCGGTGTTCGACACCCGTGAGGTTGGTACCCTTGATCGAAAGGGTCTGCCGCTGGTCGGGATATCCCTCCATGGAGACCGTGCCGCCGGCCACCGTGTCATATCCATCGACCAGCACGCAGCGCCCACAGGCCGGGATGACCGTATGCTCGTCGAGGGCAAGGACCTGGCGGCTGCGCAGCACCACTTTGGCGACGGCGTTGCGGTCGACCATCTCGCCGGCGTGATCGGCTAATGTGTCCGTGTCGACGATGCGCTCGATCGACTGAACGGTGACCGTCGCTTCCTGGGTGGCGAGCTTGAGCTTGTAGGACTTGCCCACCAGCAGCGGCGACCGGCCAAGCCAAAATAGAGTGGCGCGGAAAACCGTCGAGAGCTGCGGCGGTTCCTCGGCGTGGCTGACGATCTCGCCCCGTTCGACAAAGATCTGCTCGTCGAGGGTGATGCCGATGGATTCTCCGGGATGCGCCTCGACCGGCAACTGGTCCACGTGCCAAGCCTCGATGGAGCGGACCCGCGCGGTCTTGTTCGATGGCGAGAAAAGCAATTCGTCGCCGACACGCAGAACGCCGGCCTCCACCCGACCGGCCAGGATGCGCCGTTGGTCGAATTTATAGACATCCTGAATGGGAAAACGCAGCGGCAGGTCGGCCGGCCGGGCCGCCTCCGGCAGGTCATCCAGCGCCTGCACGATTCCCGGCCCCTGGTACCACGGCATGTGCACCGAGCCTTGCGCGATATTGTCGCCGTCGCGACCGGAGATCGGCACCATCGCCGTCGCGGCAATGCCCAGCCCGGCCAGGTATTTCCTGACGTCCTGCGCCACCGCCTGAAAGCGGTGCTCGTCGTAGCCGGCCAGATCCATCTTGCTGATCGCCACCGCCACGTGCGGGATGCCCAACATATGCAGCAGATAACCGTGCCGGCGCGAGGTCTCGCGCAGGCCCTCGACCGCGTCCACAACCAGGACCGCGGCATCGGCGCTGGCGGCGCCGCTGATCATGTTCTTGAGAAACTCGCGGTGCCCCGGGGCGTCGATCAGCACATAGTCGCGCCGCGCCGACTTGAACCAGATTTGCGTCGAATCGATGGTCACCGCCTGGTCGCGCTCGGCCTGGAAGGCATCGAGCATGAACGACCATTCGATGGGCATACCGCGCTTGGCCGACGCCGCCTTCAGCTCCTCGAAGCGGCCCGCCGGCAAGGCCCCGGTGTCATGCAGCAGACGGCCGATGAGGGTCGACTTCCCGTGATCCACGTGGCCGACGACGACGATGCGCAACGCCGGCCGTAGCCCAGGAACAACGGCTGGGACAGCCGTGGATGTCTGGCTCATGTTGCCCACGTCCACCGCCTACATGTACCCGTCGGCGCGCAGGCGCTCGAAGGCGTCCTCGCGCTCGTGGTCCATGGCCCGGCCGGCGCGCTCCGCCGTGGTCGTGGTTTCCAGCTCGATAATGATCTCGGCCACGGTGGCGGCATGGGAGTCGATAGGGCTGGTGATGTCCTGATCGCCCAGCGAGCGGTAGCGCTTGCCGCCGCGGGCAAAATACAAAGGGACCACCGGAATATCCTCGCGTTCGATATAGCGCCAGACATCCAGCTCGGTCCACTGCAGCAGCGGGTGGATGCGCACATGGGCGCCGGCCGGGAAATCGGTCTTGAACTGGTCCCAGAACTCCGGCGGCTGGTCGCGGAAGTCCCACTGCCCGGTGGCATCGCGCGGGCTGAACACCCGCTCCTTGGCGCGGGTGGCCTGCTCGTCCCGGCGGATGCCGGCGATCACGCCCTTCAGCTTGTACTGCTCGATGGCAGCCCGCAGGCCGTGCGTCTTGCGCGCCGCCGAGCGGGCCGCCGGCGGCAGAGTCGGGTCGATGGCCTCGATGGGCGGGCATTCCTCGCGCCACAGGTCCAGGCCCCACTCCTCGACGTAGCGGTCGCGAAAGGCATACATCTCGGGGAATTTCTTGCCCGTATCCACATGCAGGAGCGGAAATGGCACATGTCCGAAGAAGGCCTTGCGGGCGAGCCAGACCATCACGTTCGAATCCTTGCCCAACGACCACAGCATGGCCAGCGGCTC
>JAJFGI010000405.1 GCA_021776215.1 Kiloniellaceae bacterium
TAGGCGGGTTTGGGATCGGCGGAAATCTGGTCCGTCATCGCTTGGGGGGTCGACTCCGGCGGCTTTTGGGCGAGGGGCGGCGCGGGCTGCCGCGGTGAAGTGGGAGGCTGGTCCAGCGACCCGGACCAATCTCGTTACGGCTGCTTCCTTCCGGACCTGACCGGGTTGGCGAGCAATCCGTCCGCGGCCAACCTCCCGACAGGACTATATCAGCTTTCCCCCATCCGGGGGCAAGGGGACAGGGATAAATGGGGGATCGATTGGGCCGGCTACTGCTTTTCGAACACCACCGGCACGCCGTCGCGACCGATCAGGGCGATGCGCACCAGGGCGCTGTCGGCGTCGTACCATAGGTCGCGGGCGATACCGCCATAGAGGGCGAAATGCCGGGCGGTGACTCTGACGCCGCCGACCGGCACATCCTCGCGCCCTACGAGCTCGCCGCGCACCACCTTGACCCGGCCGTCCACCGTATCGAACAGGATCTGGCTGTTTGGGGTGTCGCGGTGCCACAGGCTGGACGGGATGATGTAGCCCGAAACGGTGAAGGCGGCGCCGTTGACCGTGCCGGTGAAGATGCCGTCCTCGCGCTCGGCGCGTACCCGGTAGCGGCGGCCGTCGTCGTCCGTATCGGAAACGACCGCGTCCAGCCAGCCGTCGCGCCAGATCTCCTCGGCGTGGTGGACATAGCGGTCCGGCAGGCCGGCGGCACCGCGGACGTCGAGGACAATGTCGCTGCGCACGCTGAAGCGCCCCTCCCGGCGGGCAAAATCGATGCGGTGGGCGCCGACAACGTTTCCCTGCCGGCGGGCGACGAACGCCACCGTGCCGTCGGCGGGAAACACGCGCTGTGCAGCAGCGCGCCGCGCCGGCAGCAGCAGCGCGGCAGCGGCCCCGCCCGCCAGGCCAAGGGCGGTGCGCCGGGTCCGGGGTCGAGGGGCCCATTCATCGTCACGGGACATTACGTTTCAGGGTGGCCGATGCGGCCGGCCGGTGCAAGGCGGCGGCAGGTGCCGAGGTTTGCGCGGGTTCGGCGGCTATGCCACTCTCGCGGCCATGACAAAGCCCGGTATTCATGGGAATTTCTACAGCGGCGTCGGCTTGGACCGGGCCGATGCCCTGCGCCGCGACGAGGGCTGGGTTGCGGCCCGGCAAGCCGATCCGAACAGCCGCGTCGTCCTGGTCTGGCGCAACCGCAATCTGGTGCATCGCGCCGACCGGATCGGCGCGGTGTGGCTGCGGGTCACCGAAACGGCGGTGCTGGGGGACAGCGCTGCCGAGCCGGTCTTCCTCGGCCGCGACGGCGAGACGGCGGTCTTTGCCGTCGATCTCTCGCATCTGGCCGAGGCGGACGCCGAGACCCTGGCCGCCGAACACGGCGTCTTCGAGGACCTGCGCGCCGTCGGGCCGCTCATGGCCCGGCGCGAGGGAGCCATTCTCGCCTATGCCCGGGGGTTGCTGTACTGGCACCAGCGGCACCGGTTCTGCGGGATCTGCGGCAGTGCCACCCGCAGCGCCCAGGCCGGGCACGTGCGCCGCTGCACCGATGCCGCCTGCGGCGCCGAGCATTTCCCACGCACCGATCCGGCGGTGATCATGCTGGTACATGACGGCGAGCGCTGCGTCCTCGGCCGCCAGAAAATCTGGCCGCCGGGCATGCATTCCACCCTCGCCGGCTTTGTCGAGCCGGGGGAAACCCTGGAGGAGGCGGTGGCACGCGAGGTTTACGAGGAAGTCGGGCTGACGGTGTCGACCGTCACCTACGAGTCGTCGCAACCGTGGCCGTTTCCGTCCTCGATCATGCTCGGCTTTCGGGCCACGTGCGCGCACGCGCCGATGCGCTTTGCGACGGACGAGATCGAGGCCGCCGCCTGGTTCACCCGTGCCGAGCTTCGGGCATCGCCCGAGGATGACAGTTTCCGCCTGCCGCGGCGCGATTCCATCGCCCGCCGCCTGATCGAGGATTGGCTCGCCGACGGCTAGTCCAATGATGCGTATGCGAATTTAATAGGGGACAGCGAATTTAATAGGGGACAGTATATATTTGATTGGGGACAGTATATATTTTTGGGGAATTTAATTGGGGACAGTATATATTTTTCGCGGCCTTCCCTAACTAAGAGAAGCGCGAAAAATATATACTGTCCCCAATTAAAAGAGCAATCGGACCGCGGGGGGCGTGCCTACCCGGCGGACAAGACCTAGAGGATCAACTTCAGAGCCCCGGCCGCGCCGAGGGAGATCAAGGCGAGGACGAGCATGGGCGCCTCGACGGTCGGGTGCAGCGAGACTGACCGTTCGGAGGTAATCAGCATGCCGAAGGCGATCATCAGGCTGCCAATCAGCACCGCCCCGGTGCTTTGCAAAGTAAAGCCGATGACGGCGACCGGAATGCCCAGGTTCTGCAGGAACGCGGGCAGCAGGGGCCAGCCGAGGATCCGGCGCGTCTCCGGCCCTTCCACGGCGAGCTTGTAGAGCAGCACGCCCATGATCCCGAAGTAGCTCAGAGAGCTAACGGTGACGAGAAGGGCAACGGCGCCCGCGGCAACCCCCAGCATTGGTCCCAACCCCCAGTCTATGAATCCGGTCTTTCTATGACCCCAACCTCCCCAGCACCCCATCCGGCTCCGCCCCAGTCGATAAATCGACCCCGCAGCCGAGATGAACCAAGGGCGAAATTAACCAAAAACCAAATATAGCGGCTGTCATTCGCTCCGGCTGACTAAAATATGTAATATTGGCCCGAATAAATCTAGATTAATTTCAGCCTGCTTTGAGATTTGCGCAAGAATTATTGGTTAACGCCGCCCGCGCGAGAGTCCGCACGAGAGTCATGGGCGCGCGTCGTCCCCGATCACGACTTGGCCACCGCCTGGCGGAAAGGGTGCGCCGGGTAGACCCCGAGAATCCGCACCTCGCGCGAGAAAAAGCTTAGCTCCTCGAGGGCCAGGCGCACCAGGCGCTCGTCCGGATGCCCTTCGATATCCGCGTAGAACTGCGCCACCGTGAAGTGGCCGTCGAGGATGTAGCTTTCCAGCTTGGTCAGATTGACGCCGTTGGTGGCGAAGCCGCCCAGGGCCTTGTAGAGGGCCGCCGGAACGCTGCGCACACGGAAGACAAAGGTGGTGACCACCAGCCCGGCGGCGGGATTCGGGTCGATCGGTTCCTTGGACATGATAAGGAACCGGGTGGTGTTGTCGGGGACATCCTGAATGTCGCGCTTGAGCACCTGCAGATTGTAAACATCGGCGGCCAGCGCCGAGCCGATCGCCGCCCGCTTCGGATCCCCCCAGGCCGCGATTTCAGCCGCGGCCCCGGCGGTATCCGCCTTGGTCACCGGGGTCAGGCCTTCGGCACGGATGAAGCGGCGGCACTGCGACAGCGCCTGCTCGTGGCTGTGCACCTCGGTAATGGTCTTCAGTGTGGCGCCGTTGGGCGCCAAAAGCTGGTGGTCGACCTTCTGGAAATGCTCGGCGATGATATGCAGGCCGGAGTCCGGCATCAGGTGATGTATGTCGGCGACGCGGCCGGCGCTGGAGTTCTCCACCGGGATCATGGCCAGATGCGCCTGCCCCTCCTGCACGGCGGCGAAGGTATCCTCGAACGTCGGGCAGGGCAGCGTCGTCAGGTCGGGATAGGCGGCGCGGCAGGCCATATCGGAATAGGCGCCGA
>JAJFGI010000406.1 GCA_021776215.1 Kiloniellaceae bacterium
GTTCCGCTCGACGAAGGCCTCGCTGATCGCCCGGTCCTCGAATTCCGTGACTTTTTGGCGCACCGCGGCGTCCTCAGCCAAGCCGGCCTGACGCCCGGCACTGACCAGCAGCCGGCGGTCGATCAATCGGCCGAGCAAGGCCGGCACGATGGCCTCGATCCGGCCCTGATACGCCTCGGGCAGGTCGCGCGCCGAGGCCTCGACGTCCGCCCAGCGGATTTCGTAGCCGTCCACCCGGGCGAGCACCGGATTGTCCTTGCCCAAGGCATCCAGGGCGGACCCGATCCGCTCGGTTCCGGCCGTTGGCTGATCCGGGCTGCTGGATTGCGCCTGGACGGCGCCTGCGCCTGCCAAAACGCCGGCCAGGGCCAGAATTGGCAAACGCGCCCATCGCCTCATGTTCAACCTCATGGGGCGAATCATGCACGATGGACCCCATTGCACAAGAGAGCCCACAAGCATTCTCGGGCCCTCGGCGTTGACAGACATGCCTTGGAAGCCTATCTGTCAGCACACGATAGGCGACCTTTTCCAGCCCTTTATTCCATTTCGAGGTTGCGCATGTTAGGCGCTATCGCCAAGCGCATGTTTGGCTCCGCCAACGACCGGTTCCTGAAGGAATTGGCGCCGGCCGTTAACGCCATCAACGCCCTGGAGCCCGAGCTCGAGGCCCTCAGCGACGAGGCGCTGGCCGCCCGCACCGTGGCGTTCCGCCAGCGGGTCACGGATGGCGAGAGCCTGGACGATCTGCTGGTCGACGCCTTCGCCACCGTCCGCGAAGCAGCAAAGCGCACCCTCGGCCAGCGCCATTTCGATGTGCAGTTGATCGGCGGCATGGTCCTGCACCGGGGCATGATCTCCGAGATGAAGACCGGCGAGGGCAAGACCCTGGTCGCCACCCTGGCCGTCTACCTCAACAGCCTGGCCGGCCGCGGCGTCCACGTAGTCACCGTCAACGACTACCTGGCCCAGCGCGACGCCGAATGGATGGGCCGCATCTACAAGTTCCTGGGGCTGACGGTCGGCTGCATCGTGCACGGCCTGAACAATGCCGAGCGGCGCGCCGCCTATGCCTGTGACGTGACCTACGGGACCAACAACGAGCTCGGCTTCGATTACCTGCGCGACAACATGGCCTTCCAGCTCGAGGACATGGTGCAGCGGGACTTCAATTTCGCCATTGTCGACGAGGTAGACTCGATCCTGATCGACGAGGCGCGCACGCCGCTGATCATCTCCGGGCCGGCCGAGGATTCCTCGGAGATGTACGTCAAGATCAACGTGCTGATCCCGATGCTGGCCGCCGAGCACTACGAGAAGGACGAGAAGGTGCGCTCGGTCGCCCTGACCGAATCCGGCACCGAGCGCATCGAGGAGATCCTGCGCGAGAAGGAGCTGCTCTCCGGCGAGTCCCTCTACGACATCGAAAACGTCAGCCTGGTGCATCACGTCAATCAGGCGCTGCGCGCGCATACCCTGTTCAGCCGCGACACCGACTACATCGTCAAGGACGGCAAGGTCATCATCATCGACGAGTTCACCGGCCGCATGATGGAAGGCCGGCGCTATTCCGAGGGCCTGCACCAGGCGCTCGAGGCCAAGGAACAGGTGCCGATCCAGCAGGAAAACCAGACCCTGGCGTCGATCACCTTCCAAAACTACTTCCGCCTCTATCCGAAGCTGGCCGGCATGACCGGCACGGCGATGACGGAAGCGGCCGAGTTCCTGGACATCTACAATCTCGAGGTGATCGAGATTCCGACCAACCTGCCGTGCATCCGCATCGACCACGATGACGAGGTCTACCGCACCGGGCGGGAGAAGTTCGAAGCGATCATCGACGTGGTCGAGGACTGCCGCACGCGCATGCAACCGATCCTGGTCGGCACCGTCTCCATCGAGAAGTCCGAGGTCCTCGCCGAGCTGCTGAAAAAGCGCAAGATCCCGCATCAGGTACTCAACGCCCGCTACCACGAGCAGGAAGCTTTCATCATCGCCCAGGCCGGCGCCCCGGGGGCGGTCACCATCGCCACCAACATGGCCGGCCGCGGCACCGATATTCAGCTTGGCGGCAACTTTGAGATGCGCGTCAAGCAGGAGGCCGAGCCCCTCGAGGACGACGCGGCCCGCGCCCGCAAGATCGAGCAGATCAAGAGCGAGATCGAAACCGCGCGCAACGCCGTTCTGGCGGCCGGCGGTTTGTACATCATCGCCACCGAGCGGCACGAAAGCCGGCGCATCGACAACCAGCTGCGCGGCCGCGGCGGCCGTCAGGGCGATCCCGGATCGTCCAAGTTCTACCTCAGCCTGGAAGACGATCTGATGCGCATCTTCGGCTCCGAGCGCATGGACGGCATGCTGCGCAAGCTGGGCCTGGAGGAAGGCGAGGCCATCGTCCATCCCTGGGTCAACAAGGCCCTGGAAAAGGCCCAGCAAAAGGTCGAGGCGCGCAACTTCGAGGCGCGCAAGAACGTCCTCAAGTACGACAACGTGATGAACGACCAGCGCAAGGTGGTCTACGAGCAGCGCAAGGAATTGATGCGCGCCGAGGACGTGCACGAGACCGTGGTCGACATGCGTCACCAGACGATCGAGGATCTGGTCGCCCGGCATATTCCGCCCAAGGCCTATGCCGAGCAGTGGGATGTCGATGGCCTGCATACGGAATGCCTGCGCCTGTTCAACGCCGACACGCCGGTCGCCGACTGGACCAAGGAAGAGGGCATCGCCGATCAGGAGATTCGCGAGCGCATCACCGACATATCGGACCGCAAGATGGCGGCGAAAGCCGCAAACTTCGGCCCCGAGGTCATGCGCTCGCTGGAGAAGCAGTTGCTGTTGCTGGTCCTCGACAAGCAGTGGAAGGACCACTTGCTGTCGCTCGACCATCTGCGCCACGCCATTCTCCTGCGTGCCTACGCGCAACGCGATCCGCTGAACGAGTACAAGCGGGAGGCGTTCGAGCTGTTCGAAGGCATGCTCATCGAGATGCGCGACGAGGTGACGATGCTGCTGTCCCGCGTCGAGCTGCGCGCCGCCGAGCCGGAGGCCGCGAAGGTCCCGCGCGCGCCACAGCGTATGCAGGAATCGCGGCAGGACCCGGCCCTGGCCGGGGCGGCACTGGAAACCGTCGGCGCCGGCGGTAACGGGGGCGCCGGGCCGGCGCCGCAACCGACGCGCCGTCGGGCCGGCGCGGAAAGCAACCCGAACGACCCGGCAACCTGGGGCAAGGTGCCGCGCAACGCCGCCTGCCCCTGCGGCTCGGGCAAAAAATTCAAGCACTGCCACGGCAGGCTGCAGTGATTTCAGCGCTGCGGCCGGGCCAATGGATGGCTTGGCTGATAGCGCTGATCGCCGCCGGTATCGCCGTCTCCGGTATTGGCCTGGAGCCGCAGTCCGCACCCATTCTGGGCCTGGTGGTCTTGACCATCGGCCTGTGGGCCACCGGCGCCCTGCCCGAACACGTCACCGCCGTTTTGTTCTTCGCTGCGGCTATGCTCTTCGGCCTGGCGCCGGCGGACGTCACCTTTGCCGGTTTCGAATCCGCCGCCCTGTGGCTGATCTTCGGCGGCCTGATCATCGGCGTCGCCATTGAGGCCACCGGACTGGGCCAGCGCCTGGCGCACCACTTGTTGCGGGCAATGGGGCACAGCTATCGCGGCATCATTTTCGGCGTCCTGGCCATCGGCGTTGCGCTGGGCTTTCTGATGCCGTCGTCCATGGGCCGGGTGGTGCTGCTCCTGCCGATCGCCCTGGCCCTGGCGGACCAACTTGGATTTGCCTACGGATCGCCGGGGCGCACCGGCATCGTCATGGCCGCTGCCGTGGGTGCCGTCCTGATCCCCTTCGCCATCCTGCCGGCCAACGTGCCGAACGTGGTGCTCTACGGCCTCACCGAGACTCTTTACGGTCAAGCACCCACCTACGGCCATTGGCTGCTGCTGCACTTCCC
>JAJFGI010000407.1 GCA_021776215.1 Kiloniellaceae bacterium
CACGTCAAGCCGGAAGGCATCCAAGCCTTTCGGACGTAACTCATTGATGTGCCTGAAATCCGACCTGATGCCGGTCGGCGCCAGGAGCAAAGTACAATTACGAGATAAAGAAAGCCTTTAGGGCTACCAGGGGTAGCAGGCGGGCGGGGCGCCGGCGCAGCCGTTCAGACGATGGTGCCGCAGGAGGGATTCGAACCCCCGACCCCCGCATTACGAATGCGATGCTCTACCAACTGAGCTACTGCGGCATAAGGCTCGCCGGCAAGGTAGTTGAGGCCCCGAGTCTCGTCAACGCCGACTCCCGTCAACGCCGGGTCGCGGGCGGCGGGTCAGGCCTTGTCCTGAACCGCGGGTAGGGCGCTATCGGCCGCCGCGGGCGCGGCGAGTTCGCCGGCGATCTCTGTCTTGCCGCCGCTGACCGCCGGGGTGACACGGGGCGGTTGCTGCCAGCGCAGGCCGTCGAAGGCCTCGCAGGCGCCGCAGCGGGCGCTCCAGACCTCGGCGGCGGCGCCGCACTCGCGGCACACCCAGCTCGGATCGGCGGGCGCCGTCATGGCCCGGTCGAGCCAGTCGCGCGCGGCCGCCGTATCGCCGTGCTCGGCCTCTTCCAGCTCCGCCATCAGGCGGCAGACCGACTCGCTCGGCGCGCCGTCCAGGCCGCCGGGGCCGGCGGCGGCGGCGAGATGCCGGCGGGCCTCGCCCCACAGCTTGGCGTCCAGGGCGGCGCGGGCCAGCAGCAGTTGGCTTTCCGGGTGCTCGACGCGGTCGGCGGTCAGCTTGCTCAGGCGCTTCAAGCGGGCGAGGTCGTCGTCCGCGGGCACGGCCTTGAGATAGAGCGGCGCCAGATCCGGGTGCGGCGCCCGGGCCCAGGTGTCTTCCAGCACCCGGGCCGCCTTGCGGCCCTTGCCGGCAGCGATCAGAAGCTCCGCCTCGAGGGCCCCGGCGGCGGCCAGGTCGGGGGCCAGGCGCCGCGCCTCGCGTGCCTGCTTGAGGGCGCCGGGGTCCCCGGCGGCGCGCGCCGCCGTGGCCCGCTCGAGCAGCAACACGGCGCGCCGGCGGGTCGCGTCCGGCGCCGGCAGGGCCTTGACCCGCGCCGCGTCGCGCAAGGCGCGCTCCGCCGTATCCAGATCGCCGTGCCGTTCGCTGAGATCGAAGAGCGAGGTCAAAACCCACGGGGTGCGCGGGCGCATGGCATGGGCCTGGCGCACGTACTCGAGAGCGGCGGCCCGGTCGCCGGCGCGCAGGGCCTGGTTGAGCAAGCCGCGCAGGCCGAGAAAGCGGGTCTCGGGGTTCTCCAGCATGGCGTTGAAATAGCGCTTGGCCGCCGCCTCGTCGCCGTTGAGCTGCGCCGCCTGGGCGGAGAGCAGCATGGTCAGCGGCGGCTCGTCGAGCAGGGTATCGGCCTTGCGCGCCCAGCGCGCCGCCTCGTCCGGCTCGCCGGCGGCGACCGCCACCATGCCCTGGGTCAACGCCTTGTAGCCGCGCCGGCGCCGCCCGGTCTGGACCCGGCGGCCGAGATCGCGCGGCGAGCGGTAGAGAAAGCGCCAGAAGCGATACACCAGCGCCGCCACCCCGGCGATCGCCGCGACCGCCAGCAGGAGCACGCCGACGGTGGTATCCACCCGGTAGCCCAGCCACTCGATGGACACATCGCCCGGCCGCTCCGCCAGCCAGTAGGCGAGCGCAACGACGACGCCGACCTTGAGGCAGAAAACGAGGATGCGGATCATGCGCTAAGGCCCCGGACCTAGTTGCTTTCCGACTCGAGCCGGGCAATCAGGCCGCGGCCCAATTGCGTGAGCGCCGTGTGCACCGCCAGCCGTGCCTCGGCGGCCGCCAGCCAGTCGCCGGCGGCGGCCGCGGCAGGGCCCTGCAAGGCCGACAGCTCGCGCACCGCGCCGGCCAAATCGTCGCCGGCAAGGGCGATCTCGGCGCGGGCCGCGACGGCGGCCGGACTATCGCCTTCAATCGGACCGACGGGGCGCACCGATATGAGGCCGGAAACCCGGCGCTTGATGCCGGCCAGCCAATCTTCGTCGCCGGCGCCTTGTCCCTGGGCGACGATGCGCTGCGCCACCTCCGGAAATTCGGCTTTCAACTTGGCCGGTGCCGACACGCCCGTCTCGGCAAAGGGCAGGATCGGCGTGACCGCATCGACGAGATCGGCGCCGCCGGCGAAGGCCGGCGAGTTTGCCAGGTCGAGCACGGCCTGCAGCTCCGCCGCGAACGGGCTTGAGCCGCGCACCGCGTCGCGCAATTGCGATACCGCCAGGGCCAGCGCCGACTCGCTCGCCGTTTGCGCCTGGCTGACGGCGCGCGCGGCCGCCATCGTCGCAAGCCGGTCCTGCAGGTCGGCCAATTTTGCATCGAGGGCATCAACCCGTCCGGCCAAGGCCTGGCTTTGCGTCTGCATGTCGCGCACGGCCGCATCGACATCCGGCGCCGCCGCCGCGGCCGCCATATCCTTGGCTAGGCCGTCCAACCGATCCCGGGTTACCGACAACTCTTCTTCGAGTTGCGCAACGGCCGCTTTGGCGGCTTCGGACTCTCCGGTTCCCGTGCCCGCCGGCCGGTCGCGTACCTCGCCTTCCACGGCGGCCAGGCGTGCTTCCAAACTCGTCATTGCACCGGTATCCGCCGTGTCCGCGACGGTCGTCGGTAGTTCGCCCAGCCACAAGTCACGGCCGACGATGGCCAGCCCGGCGCCGACCAACACGGCAACAACACCCAAGGCGAACGCGCCCAGCACGCGGGGCGTGGGGGATGCGGTACCCTTGGCGGCCGCGGCTGGGTGGGCCGCCGCCTCGCGCGATGGTATGCCGGCACCGCTCGGGGGCACCGATCCGGCCGCGGCGGCCGGCGCGGTGGCGGACGCTGCCGGTCCGGCGTCCCCGCCGGGATCGGTCGCCGCGAGCGCGGCGGCATCGAGCTGAACGCCATGCTTCTTGGCGGCAGCCCGAATTTGCCCGTGACGTGCCGCCGGGATCGAGTCGCGCTCGCGCCAGCCCTGCACGGTGCTGACCGCGACGCCGAGCTTGCTCGCCATCGGCCGTATGCCGCCAAAGCTGGCAATGACATTGTGGGCGCCAAACGAACCGTCCAGGGGAGGCGGCGGCGAATCCGTGGCGTTCGCGTCGACCTCGGCGGCGGCCTCGTCCAGCCGGGCGAGGAGAGCCTCCTGCTCGGGCCGCGCGGCGATCCAGACGCGTGCCCATGTGAGGGCCGACAAGCGCGCGGCGACGGCCTCGCTCAAGCAAATCGCCTGCAACCGTGCGCACGCGGCGCTCAAGTCCGCATGCTCGACCAAGCCGACGAACGTGCGCGCCGTGCGCGGCGAGAAAAAGACCGCCGCGTCCAGTTCACCCGCCGCCAATGCCCGGCGCAGCGACGGCGACAGCTCGATCGCCGGCTGCGCTTCATAGAGCGCCGCCCGGCGCAAGGTGAAACCG
>JAJFGI010000408.1 GCA_021776215.1 Kiloniellaceae bacterium
GTACTGCCGAACTGGCCGAAATCAACGGACGCCTAGCCCTTGCGGCCCGGCAAGCGAAAGTGGCCAACGAAACGAAATCCGAATTCCTGGCCAACATGAGCCATGAATTGCGGACTCCGCTCAATGCCATCATCGGAATTACCGAGATGCTGATCGAGGATGCCGAGGCCGATAGCTCGGTGTCGCTTGAGCCGCTGCACCGCGTCCACCGGGCCGGTGGCCACCTGCTGGCGGTGATCAACGATATTCTCGATCTCTCCAAGATCGAGGCCGGTCGAATGGTTCTCAACCCTGAGCCTTTCGATATCGCCGGTCTGTTGCAGGATGTGATGCACACCGCGCAGCTCCTGGCGGACGACAACGACAATAGCTTGCTGCTCGATGTCCCCGATGCCCTAGGCGAAATTCATGCCGATCCGTTGCGTACCAAACAAATTCTTCTCAACCTGCTGAGCAACGCCTGCAAGTTCACCCGTGGCGGGGAGGTTCGGGTGTCCGTCCGGCGACGGTTCAATGCCGACGGTGACGACGAACTGCGCGTCGATATCTCGGATACCGGAATCGGCATCTCGGATGTGCAGATGCAGCGGTTGTTCACCGCGTTCACCCAGGCGGATTCATCGACAACGCGCAAGTATGGCGGCACCGGCCTCGGCTTGGCGATCTGTCGGGAGTTGAGTCGGATGATGGGCGGAGACGTCTTTGCCGAAAGTGAGCCCGGCAAAGGGTCGACCTTCTCGTTGCGCCTGCCCGCGGTCGCGACGAGTGACGATGCCGCAAGTCGGCTCCGAGCGGGGCAAGCACCGGCCGAGAGGCCCGCTCAACCGGCGAAGTATGACAACAACCGTATCAGCGCCGGGAGCGCAAGCACATCATGACTCGAATTCTGTGTGTCGATGACAATGATCACAATCTGTACCTGCTCAATACCCTTCTCTGTCGCGCCGGCTTCGACGTCGTCGAGGCTCGGACAGGTGAAGAAGCGGTGACGCTTGCCATGGCGCAGCGGCCGGACCTGGTGCTCATGGACTTGACCCTTCCCGGTATCGACGGCTGCGAGGCGACCCGTCGCATTCGTGCCGCGCCGGAACTGGGGAACGTTCCCATAATCGCCTTGTCCGGTCATGCGGAGGAGGACAAGGGCAAGGCGGCGCGCGAGGCGGGCTGCGACGGCTACGCGCGAAAGCCGATTCAGATCCGCGGTTTGCTCACCTTGGTCAACGATCTGCTCTCCCAATGTGCGGCGGCCCCACCTGTTACAGCCGGAGGAAGCGTCTCGCAATGACGAAAATTCTTTATGTGGAAGACAATGAGGACAACGTCTTCATGCTGGCGACCCGACTGCGCCGCAAGGGCTTCGAGGTCGTGATCGCCCGCGATGGCGCTGAGGGCATCAACGCTGCCCGTGACGAGACTCCGGACCTGATTCTCATGGACCTCAGTCTGCCGGTCCTCGACGGATGGGAGGCGACGCGGCGCTTGAAAGCCTCGCCCGAGACTCAAGCGATCCCCATCATTGTCCTGACCGCCCATGCCATGGCCGGTGATCGGGAGAAGGCCGTTGCCGCGGGCGCCGACGACTACGATACCAAGCCGGTGCGCCTGCCGGGCCTGCTGGCGAAGATCGAGAGCTTTCTGGGTCCGCTCGCGACCTAAGACCTCAAGACGCAACAGGGCGTCCAGTGATTGGATACTTGGGGTCGGAATAGCCGGGCGTCGACGGGTGCCCCGGCGCCACCATCGCGTCGACGAAGGCCTCGTCCTCGTGATCCAGCCGATGGTCCAGGGCGCCCAGGTACTCCTGCCACTGCGCCTCGGTGCGCGGGCCCGCCAAAACCGAGCTGACCAGCCGATTTGCGAGCACCCAGTTGAGCGCGAATTGCCCCGCCGTCATGCCGCGCGCCTCGGCGCGTTCCTTCAGTTGCTGCGCGAAGGCAAGGGATTCGGCGCGAAACTCGGTTTCCATCATACGCTCATCCTGGCGCCCGGCGCGGGAATCGGCGCCTGGCGTCCCGCCCGGCGTGTATTTTCCGGTCAGGACGCCGCGGGCCAAGGGGCTGTATGGGACGACGCCGATGCCGTAATGGCCGCACGCCGGCAGGATCTCGACCTCGGGCACGCGGTTCATGGCGTTGTAATACGGTTGCGAGACCACCGGCCGCGCGACGCCAAGTTGATCGCAGACGCGAACCACGTCCGCATGCTGCCAGCCGCGATAGTTGCTCAGGCCGAAATGGCGCGCTTTGCCGCTGTCCAGGATGCCGCCGATGGCGCTGACGGTCTCCTCCAGCGGTGTCTCCGGGTCGGGCTTGTGCAGGTAGTAGATGTCCAGACAGTCGGTGCCCAGGCGGCGCAGGCTATCGTCGATAGCGCGGCGCAGCCACGCGCGGCCCAGTCCGCCACACTGCGGATCGTCGCCCATCCGGTTGCCCACCTTGCTGGCCAGGACCCAGCGGTCGCGGTCGGATTTGATCAGCCGCCCGACGATTTCTTCCGAGGCGCCGGCGGCATACACATCCGCCGTGTCGATAAAATTTATGCCGGCCTCGCGCGCCCTGTCGACGATGCGGCCGGCGGTTGCCTCGTCGGTGCGGTCGCCGAACATCATGGTGCCGAGGCAGATGGGCGAGACGCTGGGGCCGTTGGCAGCCAGTCTTCTGTGATCCACGAGATACCTCTCCCGTCGCTCAGGCGGTCCGGCTGAGGCGGTCGCCGTCGGCAGCCAGCGATTCCTTCACGGTCTCGCCTTTGTTTTGCAGATGCTGTTTCAGAATACGGCCCAGGCGCGCCGCATCGCGCTGCGCGAGGGCCGACAAAATTGCCTCGTGCTCCTCGACCGCCTGGTCCCAACGGGCCTTGGACATGTTCGCCAGATAGCGGGCGCGACGGATGCGCCCGGCCAATCCCTGGTACATGCGGGTCAGCGTCGCATTCCCCGCCGCATCCATGATGGCCTCGTGAATCCGCTGATTGAGACGAAAGTATTGCGGCAGCTCCTTGCGCGTGTAGTGCAGGACCATCTGGTAGTGCAGGGCGCGCACCTCGGCGATCTGTTCGTCGGTGATGCGGGTACAGGCCAGCTCGCCGGCCAACGCCTCCAGCGCGCCCATGACCGGAAACATCTCGTCCAGATCCGCCTGGGTCAGGCGGCTCACCGTCGCCCCGCGGTTCGGCAGCAGGTCGAGAAGACCCTCGGAGGCGAGCACCTTCAGCGCTTCGCGCAGCGGCGTGCGCGAGACGCCGAAACGTTCGCACAAGGTCCGTTCGGGCACGCGCACATCCGGGGCCAGTTCGCCCTCGACGATCAGGTCCCGCAAGCGCGCCACCAATTCCTCGTGCAGGGTCACCCGGGCGATGGGTTGGGCCTTGGTCAAGACCCCGCCCTCCCTGTTGCGCACATCGTTCATTGTCGTCTCCTCAGATCTTTCAGCATAGCGCCATATCCAATACTTCGGCCACATGCAAGGCGTGGCGCCCGGCGCCGTCGCGGATCTGCTGCCGGCAACTCGTGCCGTCGGCGACCGCGAGTGTCTCGGGCCCGGCGGCGCGCATCGCGGGCAGCAGCGATAGCTCGCCCATGGCCATCGACGTGTCGAACGTATCGGCGGCATAGCCGAAGGCACCGGCCATCCCGCAGCAACTCGATGGCACGGTTTCCACCGCCAGCTCCGGCACTAGCCGCAAGGTCGATTCCACGGCCGGCATGGCGCCGAAAGCTTTTTGATGGCAGTGCCCATGCAACAGGACCCGCTTGCCCGGCAGGGGCGACAGGTTGAGTTTCAGGGCTCCGGCCTTGTGCTCGGCGGCCAGAAATTCCTCCAGCAAGACGGCGCGCGCCGCCAGGGCCATTGCCACGGTGCCCGGCAACAAGGCCGGAAACTCGTCACGCAAGGTCAGCAGACACGCGGGCTCGACACCGATGACCGGCAGGCCTCGGGCGACGAAGGGCCGCAGGGCGTCGAGGGTTCGCCGCGCTTCGGCGCGAGCCTCGTCGACCAGGCCGGCCGCCAGGAAGGTGCGCCCACAACACAGGGGGCGGCCGCCCGTCGTCGGTCGCGCCACATGCACCCGGTACCCGGCGGCGACCAGCACCCGCAATGTCGCATCCAGGATCTGGGGCTCGAAGTATGTGTTGAAGGTATCCGTCAACAGGACCACTTCGCGCCCTGTCGCCGGCCCATGGGCGGTCGACTCAGGGCGAAAGGCATCGCCGCGGAAACGCGGCAGGGGGCGGTGGGGGCTCAGCCCGAGCAGCGTCTTCCGCGCCCAGCCGCTGCCGGGCAGATTCTCCGCCGCTCGGGCCAGAAGGCGCAGATGCCGCGCGAACGGCGCATAGCGGGGCAGATAGGCGATCAGCCGGTCACCCAGAGGGACGCCATGGCGCTTGGCCGCGTGGTGCGCCACCTCGATCTTCATGCGGGCCATGTCTACACCGGTCGGGCATTCCCGGCGGCATCCCTTGCAGCCGACGCACAGGCGCATGGTCTCGGCCATGGCGTCCGAGGTCAGCGCGTCGGGACCAAGCTGGCCGGAGAGAGCGAGACGCAAGGTATTCGCCCGGCCCCGGGTGACGTGCTGCTCATCGCGGGTGACCCGGTAGGAGGGGCACATGACCGCCGCGTCCAGCTTGCGGCAGGCCCCGTTGTTGTTGCACATCTCGACGGCGCCGGCGAAACCGCCCCAGGCGGACCAATCCAGGGCGGTTTCGATCGCCAGGGGTTCATAGTCCGGCCCGTAGCGAAACAGGCGGCGGTCGTCCATGCGCGGCGGGTGCACGATCTTGCCCGGGTTCAGGCGCCCCTCCGGGTCGAATGCGGCCTTCACCTCCTCGAACGCCCGCACCATACGGGTGCCGAACATGGCCTCGTGAAACTCGGAGCGGACCAAGCCGTCGCCGTGCTCGCCGGAGTGGGAGCCCTTGTAGGCGCGCACCATGGCAAAGGCTTCCTCGGCGATGGCGCGCATCTTGCCGGCGTCGGCCTCCAATTTCAGGTTGAGCACCGGGCGGACGTGCAGGCACCCCTCGGAGGCGTGCGCGTACCAGGTGCCGTAGGTCCCGTGCTTGCGGAAGATTTGAGTCAGGCGGTCGGTGTATTCGGCCAGATCCGTCAGCGGCACCGCGCAGTCCTCGATAAAGGAGATCGGTTTGCCGTCGCCCTTCATGGACATCATGATGTTCAAGCCCGCCTTGCGCACCTCCCAGCTCGCCTTTTGAAACGCCGGCTCCACCGCTTCGACAACGGCACCGGGAAAGCCAAGTCCAGCCAGCAGGTCGTCCAGCCGCTTGAGCCCGCGGAGCTGCTCGGCATGGGACTCGCCGGCGAACTCGACCAGCAGCAACGCCTCGGGGGTGCCGCGGACAACCCGGTCCAGGGTGTCCCGGTACAGCGGAATATCGCCGGCCAGCTCGATCATGCTGCGATCCACCAATTCGACGGCGGAGGGCCCCAGGGCGACAATGTGCCGGGTCGCGTCCATGGCCGCGTAAAAGGTCGGGAAGTGGCAAACGCCGAGCGCCGTATGCGGCGGGATCGCCTGCAACTGCAAATCGATCGCCGTGGAGATGGCCAGGGTACCCTCGGATCCGACCAGCAGATGCGCCAGATTGACCGGCTTGTCGCCGATCAGGGCATCGATGTTGTAGCCGCCCACGCGGCGCTGCAGCTTGGGAAACCGGGCGACGATCTCATCCGCTTCCCGCCGGCCCAGGTCCAGCAGGCGCCGGCGCAAGGCCGCGGCCGCATTCCCGTCCTCTCCGGTTGCATCGGCGGGAACGAGGCCGAAGCGGGCGCTGGTCCCATCGGCAAGCACGGCGTCGATCGCGCGCACGTTATGCCGCATGGTGCCGTAGCGGATCGACCGGGCACCGCAACTGTTATTGCCTGTCATGCCGCCAATGGTCGCCCGGCTGCCGGTCGAGACATCGACCGGGAACATCAGGCCATGCGGCCGGAGAAAGGCGTTGAGCTGATCGAGAACAATACCCGGCTGCACGGTGACCCGGCGCGCCTGGGCGTCGAAATCGAGAACCCGGTCGAGGTGTTTGCTAACGTCGATGACCAGCGCGGCGCCCACCGTCTGCCCGCATTGCGACGTGCCGCCGCCGCGGGGCAACAGGGGCACACCTGCGTCACGCGCGACCTCGATCGTGCGGATGACGTCCTCGGTGTGGCGCGGCACGACGACGCCGATGGGCGTGATCTGGTAGATCGATGCATCGGTGCTGTAGCGGCCGCGGCTGAAGGCATCGAACAGCACGTCACCCTCGATGGCGCCGGCCAATCGGGTGGCAAGGGCGCCGTCGCCGGTCTTGCTCCGGGGTGGCATCCGATGCGGTGTTGCGGTGGTAGAAGCGGACGTGGTCGGCATGCGGGTCGAAGAGCCTTCGATGCGTCTTACGCATGCACCGTAGCAGTTTGCATACAAAATGCAAGGTTGGGCATCCGATCCAAAAGCCACTTGAGAAAACGCTAATAACACATTGTTATTACACAAATAAATGGCCCAAAATCTGGTATTTCCGAAGCCCGTTGATCGCGGCAGCACGTGCATGCATAATACCAAACGGGTCACGGGCTATGGGATGAGGGGCAAGGGCGACGATGCGGCAACCCAGCGGGCGCCATTTTCTGCAGATTCCGGGTCCGACGAACGTGCCGGATCGTATTCTCAGGGCAATGGACCGGCCGACCATCGACCACCGCGGCCCCGCGTTCGCAGCCCTGGGCAAAGAAGTCCTCGCCGGCCTACGCGAGGTTTTTCGGACCAGCGGCGATGTGGTGATTTATCCGGCGTCCGGTACGGGTGCCTGGGAAGCCGCCCTGGTGAATACCCTCTCGCCCGGTGACCGGGTCCTGATGTACGAGACCGGGCATTTCGCCACGCTCTGGCGGCGCCTGGCGGAACGGCTGGGCCTGGCGGTCGATTTCGTGCCTGGCGATTGGCGGCGCGGCGTCGATCCGGAAGCGGTGGAGGCGCGCCTGCGCGAGGATCGCGATCACCGGATCAAGGCCGTCTGCATCGTCCATAACGAGACATCGACCGGCGTGACCACCCGCGTACCCGACGTGCGGGCGGCCATGGATCGGGCGGACCATCCGGCGCTGTTCTTCGTCGACACCATCTCGTCGCTGGCCTCCATCGACTACCGGCACGACGAATGGCGCGTCGATGTGACGGTCGCCGGCTCGCAAAAGGGCCTGATGCTGCCGCCGGGCCTCAGTTTCAATGCCATCAGCAAGAAGGCTATCGCCGCCTCCGCGAGCGCCCGATTGCCGCGCGCCTACTGGGCCTGGGACGAAATGCTGGCGGCCAATGCCAACGGTTTCTTTCCCTATACGCCGGCGACCAATCTTTTGTTCGGATTGCGCGAGGCCCTGGCCATGCTGCGCGAAGAGGGGCTTGACGCGGTCTTCGCCCGGCACGCCCGCCTGGCCGAGGCGACCCGCCGGTCGGTGAGCGCCTGGGGCCTGGAATTTCTGTGCGTGGAGCCGCGCGAGTACAGCAACTCGCTGACCGCGGCTCTCGTGCCCGCCGGTTGCGATGCGGACGCCTTCCGGCGGGTCGTTCTGGACAACTTTGACATGTCGCTGGGCAGCGGCCTCGGCAAGGTGCAGGGCAAGGTCTTCCGCATCGGCCACCTTGGCGATTTCAATGCGTTGACGCTGGCAGGTACGCTTGCCGGGGTCGAGATGGGTCTAACCCTGGCGGGGATACCGCACACCGCCGGCGGCGTCCTGGCGGCTCTCGACTATCTGGTCGATAGTGCGGGCGCATCGGGGACCGCATCCAACGCCTCTGGTACGGGGAGGAAGAGCGCCGCCCACTGAGTCCGGCTAATGCATTTTGGGGCAAGAGACGTTAAACAAAACAACAACAACAGACGACACAAGGAGGAACCCATGAGACTGCTCAAGACATTTGCCATCGCGGCGATCGCCGCCACGTTCGCCGGTCAGGCCATGGCCGCCGAGATGGAGCTGAAGTTCGGCCACGTCGGCGCGCCCGGCTCGCTGTTCGAGGCGTCGGTCAACGAGTTCGCCAAGCGCGCCAACGAGAAGCTGAAAGGCAAGGCGGTCGTGCAGACCTTCGGCTCCAGCCAGCTCGGCAAGGACAGCGAGCTGTTGCAGAAGCTGAAGCTGGGGACCGTCGATTTCGC
>JAJFGI010000409.1 GCA_021776215.1 Kiloniellaceae bacterium
CGCCTTCTCCTCCGGCGCCTTGTCGATCTGGTCGAACGCCGTAAACGTCGCCCCGCCAGTCTCCGCCAGCACTTTCGTGATCGCCGCCGTCAGCGTCGTCTTGCCATGGTCAACGTGGCCGATCGTCCCTACGTTGCAATGCGGCTTCGTCCGCTCAAACTTCGCCTTCGCCATCGGTCCTAAATCTCCGTCGCTGAGGTCTCTCGGTTCACGATTCGTCGCGTCAAGCCAGCTTGGCGACGACTTCGTCGGCCACCGCCTGCGGCACTTTCTCGTAGTGGTCGAAATGCATGGTGTACTGGGCGCGGCCCTGGCTCATGGACCGCAGGGTGTTGACGTAGCCGAACATGTTGGCCAGCGGCACCATGGCGTTGATGACCTGGGCATTGCCGCGCGCATCCATGCCGGTGACATTGCCGCGGCGGCTGTTCAGGTCGCCGATGATGTCGCCCATGTATTCATCTGGGGTGACAACCTCAACCCGCATCACCGGCTCCATCAACACGGGGCCAGCCTTGGCGATACCCTCGCGGAAGGCGGCGCGGGCGGCAATTTCGAAGGCAAGGACACTGGAGTCGACGTCATGGCTGGCGCCGTCGATGAGCCTGGCCTTGAAGTCGATGAGCGGGAAACCGGCCAAAACGCCGGTGTCGCGGGAGCTGTTCAGACCCTTTTCCACACCCGGAATAAACTCGCGCGGCACGGCGCCGCCGGTGATCTTGTTCTCGAAGATGAAGCCTTCGCCGGGCTGCAACGGCTCGAACTCGATCTTGACGCGGGCGAACTGGCCCGAGCCGCCGGTCTGCTTCTTATGCGTATAGTCGACGACGGCCGGGCGGGTGATGGTCTCGCGATAGGCAACCTGCGGCGCGCCGACATTGGCGTCGACCTTGAACTCGCGCTTCATCCGGTCGACGATGATCTCCAGGTGCAATTCACCCATGCCCTTGATCACGGTCTGGCCGCTTTCCGGGTCCGAGGTCACGCGGAAGGACGGATCCTCCTGCGCCAACCGGCCCAGCGCCACGCCCATCTTCTCCTGATCGCCCTTGGTCTTCGGCTCGACAGCCACCTCGATGACCGGATCCGGGAAGTCCATGCGCTCGAGAATCACCGGATTCTGCGGGTCGCATAGGGTTTCACCGGTGGTCGTGCTCTTCAGCCCGGCGATGGCGACGATATCGCCGGCCCAGGCCTCCTTGATGTCCTCACGGTGGTTGGCGTGCATCAGCAGCATGCGGCCGACGCGCTCCTTGTTGTCCTTCACCGTATTGAGGACCTGGGTGCCGGTATTGATCGATCCGGAATAGACCCGGACGAAGGTGAGCGAACCGACAAAGGGATCCGTCATCACCTTGAAGGCAAGCGCCGACATCGATTCCTTGTCGTCGCTGCGGCGGACCACGACTTCTTCCGTGCCCGGCTTGATGCCCTTGACCGCCGGCACTTCCGTGGGCGACGGCAGGAAGTCGACGACCGCGTCAAGCAGCGGCTGGACACCCTTGTTCTTGAACGCGGAGCCGTTGATAATCGGAACGAACTTAAGTTCGCAAGTTCCCTTGCGAATACACTTTTTCAGCGTTTCCTCGTCGGGCTCATTGCCCTCGAGGTAGGCTTCCATGGCGGCATCGTCCTGCTCGACCGCCAGCTCCACCATTTTCTCCCGGTATTCGGCGGCTTGGTCGGCCATATCCGCCGGAATTTCGCGCACCTCGTACTCGGCGCCCATGGTCTCGTCTTTCCAGACGATCGCCTTCATCCTCACCAGATCGACGACACCGATGAAATCGCTCTCGGAGCCGATGGGCAGTTGCAGCACCATCGGGGTCGCGCCCAACCGGTCGATGATCATCCGAACGCAGCGATGAAAGTCACTGCCGATGCGGTCCATTTTGTTGACAAAGCAGATCCGCGGCACCTTGTACTTGTCGGCCTGGCGCCAGACCGTTTCCGACTGCGGCTCGACACCGGCGACAGCGTCGAAAACGGCAACGGCGCCGTCGAGGACGCGCAGCGAGCGCTCGACTTCGATGGTGAAATCGACGTGGCCCGGGGTGTCGATGATGTTGATGCGGTGGTCGCGCCAGAAACACGTGGTCGCGGCAGAGGTGATGGTGATGCCGCGTTCCTGCTCCTGCTCCATCCAGTCCATGGTGGCGGTGCCTTCGTGCACCTCACCGATCTTGTAGGAACGGCCGGTATAAAAAAGGACACGCTCGGTCGTCGTCGTCTTACCGGCATCGATGTGGGCCATGATGCCGATATTGCGGTAGCGCTCGAGCGGGGTCGTGCGGGCCATAACGGTGGTCTTTCGAGGTTCAGGTTACCAGCGGTAGTGCGAAAAGGCCTTGTTGGCCTCCGCCATCCGGTGTGTGTCTTCGCGCTTTTTCACCGCGGCGCCGCGGTTATTGGCCGCATCCATAAATTCATTTGCCAGGCGGTCGGTCATGGTCGGCTCCGAACGGCCGCGCGAGGCGACGATCAGCCAACGGATCGCCAGGGCCTGGCCGCGCACGGAGCGCACTTCGACGGGCACCTGATAGGTCGCACCACCGACGCGCCGGGAGCGCACCTCGATATCCGGACGCACATTGTTCAGGGCGTCGTGGAAGATCCGAATCGGGTCCTGACCACCGCGCTGCTGGATCCGATCCAGGGCCCCGTAGACAATCCCCTCGGCGGCCGATTTCCGGCCCGAAAACATGAGGACGTTCATGAACTTGCTGAGAATCACGTCGCCGAATTTGGGATCCGGCAGAATCTCTCGCTTTTCGGCGCGATGACGGCGCGACATGCTCGGCTCCCCGCCCTACTTCGGCCGCTTCGCGCCGTACTTCGAACGGCGCTGTCGGCGGTCCTTGACCCCCTGGGTGTCCAGGGTGCCGCGAATGATATGGTAGCGAACGCCGGGCAGGTCCTTGACGCGGCCGCCGCGGATCATCACCACCGAATGTTCCTGCAGATTGTGCCCTTCACCGGGAATATAGCTGATCACCTCGAAACCGTTGGTCAGACGCACGCGCGCCACCTTGCGCAGGGCCGAGTTCGGCTTTTTCGGCGTGGTCGTATAGACACGCGTACAAACGCCACGCTTCTGCGGACAGGCCGCGAGCGCAGGCACCTTGTTGCGCGTCACCGGCGCCTTGCGCGGCTTACGGATCAGCTGGTTAATCGTCGGCATTCGACAGCACTCTCATCCCTTAACGCTAGATGCAAAACCCCGCGAGGGAGCCAGTCGCTGGCCCCCGCGGGTCGTTCCCGGACCACCGACACATGGCGGTCGATTATATTCCCGTGCAGTGCAGGGGCTGCGTCTAGGCCGCTGCGGGTCTACCACCAGCCCCCTGAAAGCGCGCGCATACTATTGTTGCGCCGCACCCTCGTCAAGCCCCGGAGACCGCAGATTCCGCAAAAAACCTGCCCCTTGCCCGCACCCCCAAGCGCGCCCCGCCGGGGCCGATGGGTTGCTCCAACGGCCCCGGCGACGACGGTCGATACCTAGGCGACGGAGGCCTGCTCTCCTTTTTCCTCGCCTTCGCTCGTCAAAGCCGCCTGATCCTCTCGCTTTTGCAGGAGCTCGCGATCGCGTTCGGCGGCGATCTTCTTCAGGCGATTCATGACCGCTCCGGTGCCCGCCGGGATCAACCGGCCGACGATCACGTTCTCCTTCAGACCGATGAGATTGTCGGCCTTTCCGTGGGTTGCGGCCTCGGTCAGCACCCGGGTCGTCTCCTGGAACGAGGCGGCGGAGATGAACGAGCGGGTCTGCAGGCTGGCCTTCGTGATGCCCTGCAGCACCGGCTTGCCGACGGCTACCCGACCGCTTTCGGCGACCGCCTTGGCGTTGACCTCGGCGAACTCCTCGCGGTCCACCTGCTCGCCCACCAGGAAGGTGGTATCGCCCGGTTCCGTGATCTCCATCTTCTGCAGCATCTG
>JAJFGI010000410.1 GCA_021776215.1 Kiloniellaceae bacterium
AGCATGAAGGCGAACGCAACGGGCACTCCGATGAGCAGCAGCATGCCCAGGCCGCCGAAGAAGAAAAGCAGATAGAACCACCACTCCACGGCGCGTCAGTCCTGTCCTGTCGCTGGTGCATGCCTCGGCTCAGCCGGGTCCGGCCACAACCAAGCACGCCGCAGGAACTGCAGGCCGAGGAACAGGCTGCCGAGCGGGATGACGGCCAGGTTGACCGCCCGGGGAATCTCGATCTCGGCCGCGATGCGAATCCCCTTCTGCAGGGAGGCCACCACCTCAAGGGTTCCGAACAAGACAAGGCAAAAGCAAATGAGGGCCCCGAGAATGGAGCTGAGGATGTGCAGGCGCCGCCGAGTCTGCGTCGACAACGCACCGACGAGGAGGTCGATGGTGACATGTTCCTCGCGCCGCAAGACCCAGGCGGCACCCAGAAAGGTGATGTAGAGCAGCATCGTCCCGCTGATCTGATCGACCCCCACAAGGCCTTCGCGGAGGCCATAGCGGAAGACGATCTTGATCGTCGTCGCCAGCATGACCGCGATCAGAAGGACCGCGGCCAGCACCGCGCCGCCGTCGACAAATAAATCGAAGATGCGCAGTGCCGGATTGCCGCGCGGGCGGCCGGGGGCCTGATCAGTGCTGTCGCCGGTCAAGGATTATACTTCCACAACAAGGGTCTCGCCATAATGCCCGGTCGGATCGATCAGCGGCGGGCTCGCCCCACAAGGCTTTACCCGAGGGCGAAGCCCGCCAAGTTACTGATCAAGGCTTATAACAAACGGCACCGCATCGCGCGGCAGTCCGCCTCGATACCCGATACCGCTACTGAACCCCCAACAGGCGCCGGGCTTCGGCATAGTCTTCGGCACTCATGACGGATTTGAAGTGGCCCCACAGAGCGTCGTCGGCGGTCTTCTGCCAAAGCTTGGCCTCTTCCGGAGAGAACTTGATGACCTTCATTCCCCCCGCCTGCATGCCGGCCAACTGCGTCGCCTGAAAGGCGGATACCCAGCCCACCGACCATGCCTGCGTCTTGCGCGTGGCTTCCAGCATGACCTTCTGCAAATCTTCCGGCAGGCTGTTCCACTTGTCGAGGTTCATATTGATGCTGATGCCGTCCCGATAGAGCGGATGATCCACCACGTACTTCGATACTTCCTGCCAGCCGAAATTCGTGAATCCATCGTAATACGGCCAGGTAAAGCCCTCCACCGTACCACGCTCGAGGGCCAGATAGATCTCCCCGGGCGGCAGCGTCACCGGCTCCGCGCCGATTCCTTCGACAAAGAAGCGTGTCAGCGGCGGCACCCGGACCTTCATTCCCTTGAGGTCCTTGATACCGCTGATCTCCTTCTGCGTATACATGAAGTGGTTGCCGGTATCGAGCTCGCCGGAAAAATGCCCCAGATACCGAACGCCATGCTTTTCGAACATCTTGACGGCAAAGTCGAACACCTCGCTCCCCGGCCCGTTGTCCGGGATCTCGTAGGGGGAAAGCTCGGTGAAATAGCCGCCCGGGACGATGCCGGCCCAATAATTGGGAGCGCCGTACCAGATGTCGAACACGCCGCGCACCAACGCTTCGGGCTGATCGAAAGTCGGGATGACTTCCTTCGCGCCCTTGAATTCGATCACCAGCCTGCCACCGGACAGCTCGTTCACGGTGTCCTTGTATTTGATGCCTATGTCGGCCGCGGACGATACGCCGGGCGGCCAAGCCCCCACCATGACGAGCTTGATGGGGTCGGAAGCCGCGTGGCTCTGACCGGTGACGCCGGTCAGTAAGATCACCGCGCCGGCCGCAAGTAACATTAGAGAACGTTTAGAAAACCGCATCGCACATCTCCTCTCAGAAACCGACGCTTCGCAGAGTGACGCCGCAAGATTCAGGACGAAAAGCAATGCCGCGCTGGCACGTCATTGTCCTAGACCTGCAGACTTCTCCGGATCCGCCGAATGGTGCGGGAAAAAATGGTGGAGAGCACCCAAAATGGGTGCGCATTGGCCCCGCCAATCGGTTTCGACCAGCTTGCGCCGTCTCGAAATCCCCCGCATGCCTCCCCCTGTCCCGGCTTTAATTCGAGCGCTCGATCCAGGGGATCGGCGTCTCCGGGACTATCTTGTTTCTATGGTATGATAGATGGTACCTTTGTGGAAAATCAATAGGAAAACCTCGGGATAAGCGGAGTCGCTTGTATGAAGGACGCTGAAATGGTGAAGAAGGTCGTGGCGCGCGGCGCGCGGCGGAGCGGCTTTCAGGCGGTCGGGCCGGAACCCGACCAAGGCGAAAGCCCGTTGCCTCGCGAGGTGTGTCGATCATGACTACACGGAAGATGGCAACCGTGCCGCACCGACCGTCCGAACTGCTCGATGCGCTGCGCGGGTTGGGCGTGCAACTTGCCGTGTCCGTGCCGGATAGCTGGCTCGGCGAGGTCCTGATCCGTATCGATCAGGAACCGACGATGTCTTTGATTCGCGCGACCCATGAAGAGGAAGCGCTGGCGATCGCCTGTGGGGCACGGCTGGGCGGGCTCCGCACCGTGCTCATGATCCAGAACGTGGGGCTGCTGACAATTGGCGCGGGAATGGTCTCGCTGGCTCAGCGTTATCAGTTTCCGCTCTTCATTCTGGCCTCCTATCGGGGCACGCAGGGGGATGCCATTTTCTATCACATCCCCAAGGGCCGCGTGACGGAGCCCGTTCTGCAGGGCTTAGGAGTGCGCTACGCCGTGGCGGATCCCCAACGCCCGATCGGCGAACAGGTGGAACAAGCGGCAACCTACGCTGAAGAATCGTCGAATCCGTTCGTTCTGCTTCTGGCGCGGGAGGATATTCAATGGTGAGCGATTCCCAAACGACCCGCGCGGATTACTACCGCGTCCTCGCCGATTGCCTCTCCGAGGAGACGCTCGTCGTCACCGCTCTGGGCAACGCATCGTATCTCTGGGCCGAAATCCGCGAGGCGCCGAAAAACTTCTATCTCGAGGACGCGATGGGCCTGGCCTTGCCGATGGCCCTGGGGCTCGCCGTGGCTCAGCCCAACCGCAAGGTGGTCGTGGTCGAGGGCGACGGCGGGTTGCTGATGCATATGGGCGCGCTGGTGACGGTGGGGGCCGTCGCCCCGCAAAATCTGATCGTTCTGCTGATACAGAACGGTGTCCACGCCGCCTCCGGCGGTCAGGCGTTGACCAACGCGGGCCTGGATTTTGCCGTTCTCGGCCGGGCCATGGGCCTGCAGCATGCGGAAAATATCGCCTCGGCGGACAGCTTTCGACCAGCCCTCGTGGCCGCCCTGGACACATCCGGTCCGTCGTTACTGGTACTGGCCACCGAGCCGGACCTGACAGCCGTGGTCCCACCGGTTGTCTTCGATCCGGTCCGGACCAAGCAGCGTTTTACGGACGCCATCGGTGCGCCACGTTACGTCCCGACCTTCTTTGGCGGTGGCAAGCTGGTGGCGCCCTGAACCTGTGGGCCGCCGCCGTCACCGATACCGCCGGCGCGATCCAACCGGGGTGACCCGCTTTAGAACGGGAACGCCCGCTTGCCGAGCTGGATGGTGATCCATTTCACCTCGGTCATTTCCTCGATTGAATAGCGGCCGCCTTCGCGCCCGAACCCGCTATCCTTGACCCCGCCGAAGGGCACATGAGGCTCATCGGAAATGGTGCAGTCATTGATGTGAACCATGCCGGATTCGAGCCGAAGCGACAGATCGAAGGCCTTCTGCAGATCGTTCGTGATCAGGGCAGCGGACAAGCCGTAGGTGGTGTCGTTGGCGATCTCTAACGCCTCTTCCGAATCGGTTGCTGGAATAATCGATACTACGGGGCCGAAAGTCTCTTCGTTGTAAATACGCATTTCCCGGGTTACGCCGGTCAAGACGGTGGGTTGGTAGAACTTGCCATCGTGCGACCCGCCCAGGATGACCTTCGCCCCCTTTTCCTTGGCGTCCGCGATATGGCCATCAATGAACTCGCATTGCTTCGGGCGAATGAGCGGCCCGACCACGGTCTCCGGATCGCGCGGGTCGCCGACCTTGATGGTGCGGACCTTCGCGACAAAACGATC
>JAJFGI010000042.1 GCA_021776215.1 Kiloniellaceae bacterium
ATGGGAATCGGTTTGCCCGCGGCCTTGGCGCCGCCGTTAATGTCCGCAAGCAAGGTGCCCGTCGCCGCAACACCCCCTGCCGCCGCCACGGTCGCCCCTTTCAGGAACCGGCGCCGTGATCCGTTTTCCAGGCTGCGGCTAACCGGTGCCGCCGCTCTCTTCTCGTCTGTCTTTCTGGTCATGTTTTCCTCCTTTGTTTCTTATCTGGCCTTGTAGCGTGGCTCTTGCGTTATCTTGACTAGCTGCAACCGTTGTTCCGGTTGGTGTTCGTCGCCTCGACCGACGGTATGCAACCCCGTCTCAAAACGGCTTCGGGTCAACAAAGCGCTTCAGGACGTTTTCCGTGATTTGTGAAACGTTATTCTCATAGTTGTTGTGCGACAGGCTCCCCGCCCAGGCGATGGAGCTAGCGGAAAAAACGGCCCCTCCGGCCTGTGTCTCGAAGAACACCATGTCGGCGCGCACCAACTCGTTCTGCTGGCCCGTTATGCTCGGGTAATTGATCAAGATCTCGTCGCAAACGACGAGATAGATATCCGTATGATCCTCGGAAGAGGCCAGCACGAGAGCGTTTGGCGGCGTTCCGAGCAGTCGGTCGGCGCGGTCGAGCTCCAGCCCCGCGGCACCACCGCCGATCAGGCCAAAGTCGCCGATAATCTCATCGTCGACTCCCTCGAAGATGAACTTGGCGCGCGGATCGTTGCTGTCCGGCTTGCGCCGGTAGTAGGACGAGATGTCGAATCCCTGTGCCGAAAAGCCGGTGCCGGCAATCATCTGCGGCGGCCGGCCCTGACGGCGCCATAGGCCGCCGTACTCACCGGTGAAGCTGTGATAGTACTCACCCGGTTCGGCCGCCCAGGCGCGAATGCCGTCCTCCCCTCGGCGGACCTCCATGACCCCCGGCTTGGTCTGGTGGAAGGCGACGCGCCAGTACCAGCCATTCGCGCCAAGATACATGAAGCGCCCGCCCAAAGCCTTGTAGGCTTCAAGCGCATCACTCATCTGCAATGACCAGTACTCAGGATGGCTGCCGGTGAGGACCACCTTGTAGGGTTCGAGGACGGACACCCCCTCGTAGTGAAGGTCCTCGTCGGTGATGCAATCATACTCGTAGCCCTTGGCCTCCAACCAATCGGTGACGTGCGAGTCGGCATTGAATTGCCACAACGAGGAGCCGGCGCCGCCCAGCCACGATTGATATTTCGGTCGCATATTGAGGATCGGCCGCAAACGCGAGGAATAGGAAACGCCACTTCCATCGAAATGGACGTCGTATTGTGACGCGCCGTATTCCGGGTGCTCGTGCAGGAAGATGTCGTGCGGATAGAACACTGCCAACTGGCCGGTCAGCAGTTCCGCGATCGGTGCGTGGCTCGGCATGCGCTCATTGGCGTAGGACATGTAGCTGGCCGTCGGCACTAAAAAGGCGATCTTCGAAGTCGCCTTGCCGCGCGGCGCGCGAACCACGAACGGGATGTAATCCTCGTCGTCGCCCGTGCGCAGGTGGGCGGCGTAGAGGCCGCTCTTCATGGTCTCGGGGACGGTAAGTCGGAAGTCGACGTCCCAGCCCGAGTCGTATATGTCATCGTCGTGGAAATGAATCGCTCCGTACTCAGACGGCGCCTTGGTCCAGCACATGTCGCGGCCGGTCCAGTTGTAACCCTTCATGGCACGTGTCGGCATGTTGACCGTTTCACCGTCGAGACGGTTCGATGAGATGTCGCGCACGGTTTCGGTGCTGATGTCACGGGTGAAGTCCCAGCGGGCAATCACCGAAGATTTCAGACCGCCGCGCAAAGTGCCCGCCAGCAGCTGCTCCATTGCCAAGCGATCGAGCACATTCCCTGCAAGTCCCGGGCTGTCGATCTTGCCGTTGTAGTTACCGCCGGTGCGGATGCGCCGATCGACCATCTCGACAAAGTGCGCCCCCATGAGGAGTGGCCTGGTGGGTTCGCCCAATTTGACCGAGACGGTGCGCGATACCTCGGCCTGATCGTCGGTCTTGCCGTAGCCGACCATCGGGTCCTGGTAGACTCGGACTTCGCCGGTCTCGGCGTCGAAAGAGGCGGCCGCTAGGTACCATTCCCGCGCCACCAGCGGTTTGCCGCTGCTTACTTCCTCGACGCCACCCGTGCCGTCGCCGAGCACCAAACAGAGTGCGCCGTTCGCATCGATGCCCAGGATGAAACCGCAGCGAGCCTTGTCGTCCCAACGCGAAATCAGGGACTGAGGCCCCAGTTTCGGCATCGTCGGCCAGATCATGGCCTGGACCGTGAACGAACCGAGATTGGAGAGAAGCGGGTGATCAGGAACCAGGACGAAGGATCCGGCAAGAATTTCCTGCCGTCGACCAGGATAGGAACCGTCTATGTCGGACTTGATCGGCTCGTCTTTGTATCCTGGTCCTTCGGGATTGGTGTCGCCGTGTATCAGTCGCACGACAGAGGCGTCGTAGCTATCGCCTTTTTCACAGTTCACCATGAAAGAAATTGTCTCGCCCGGACGGACACTGATCTCGTCGCTGTATCCGACGATCGTCTTCGTCACTTTTTCCAACGTTTCGTTCATCGCTTCCACCTCCCCTCTTGCTTTTTGCCCCGCAGCCAGTCCCCCGGGTTGTTGCCGTCTTCGGCCGCGGCTCAGGGATATTGCAGCGCCGATTAGCTGTTAGTCCTCGAGGTGCTCGCCGGTGTACTTATGCCAGCGGAGCTTGAACACCTCCCACTCGGCGTCCTCGATGGAATGAAAAACCTGGTTGTGGTGCATCTTCAGAGGCTCACCGCGCCGGTTCGGGCTCGGCAACTGAGCGAGCACCCACTGCTCATGCGGCTTGGTACACACGAGAACGTACTTGCCCTCGATCGCCTCGCCTCTGAACAGGTTCAGGATCTTCTGCAAGGCAGGGCTGTGCAGCCCGATCGGCTTCGCCCGAAATTCCTCTACCAAGTGCTTGTCGGCAGGGTTGATCTTGTAGCCTGACACCTCGAAGTCTCCTTGACGTTTGGCGGCCCAAACGGCACGACATTGTTGAACGGTCTGCTCGCCCTCGTCGCGGTAGACTCAGGGAGCTGACACGGAAACACAACGATAGGGACCAACACTCGCCCGGTTCGTGCACTTGCCCAGCCTATGATCTTACCAGCCACTATGTTGCAAAGGCCAAGTGCCCCCTGGTCGATTACCCCGGGCTATTTGTCAGAACACCGATCTTGATTTTTTCTTGTCGCCCCAAGGGCCTCCCATTTCCTCCACCCTGGAATTCAATCACAAAGGCAGTCCAA
>JAJFGI010000411.1 GCA_021776215.1 Kiloniellaceae bacterium
CGCGGCGCATGACCAGGATGCGAAATTCAGGGAGCTGGCGGGGGTCCCGCCGGATGACCTGTTGCGGCCACTGCTGGTGCGCTTCTGGCATATTCAGGACAAGTATCTGGCCAACACCCTGGCCGAGACGGGGGCCGATACTGGGTTGGCTACGCGGGCCCTCCGCGCCGCGGCCCTCGGCAACGAAATGCTGGCCGTGCTCAAGCAGGCGGAGAACACCGCCGGATGGCGGTGGCGTCAGACGCTGGAAACCGTATGGCGGGACAGCGACAGTCAGGCGCGCGCCATGGCCGGCACCGTGCCCGCACCCCAGCCAGTGCCGCCGGCTGAGGTCGTGACCACGGCCGATTCCGTCGTGGAGCCGGTTGTGGAGCCGCCGCGCAGCACCGATTTCGATGCGCTGTTTCCCGATCAGGAACCGGCGCCGTTGACGACCGCCGCCGGTCCCGAGGGTGATCCGGCCCGAGACGCCGATATCGACGCTCTCACCCGGGAAAACACCGAGCGGGCACAGGAAACACAGAATCTTGGCGCCCGACTCACCGACCTGAGCGCCCAGGTGGACGCGTTGGCGGCCAGCGTCGCCGAGCAAGGCCGACAACTGCAAGCCCTGACAGAGGGTGTCGCCGTCACCCGGACGATCCCCGACGCCCTGGCGGCGTTGAGCGCAAGCCAGAGCGCCCTGGAGCGCAGATTGGCCGATCTTGGCCGCGAGGTCGGGCCAGACGGGCTGGCGGGCCAATTGGTGACGATGGAGGCCGCCATGGCGTCGGCGCGAAGCCGGAGCCGGGAGGCGGAGCAGGGCCTGGAGGCCCGTGTCGAGGAGCGGCTGCGCGCGGTGAGCCGGGATGTCGCAGCAGCGAGGAGCCAAGTCGTGGATCTACAATCCCGGCTTTCGGCGTTCCGTCCAAGCGCGACGGCGGTCGAGGTGCCGCTGCAAGATGCGATCGCGCGGCGGACGGCCTTCCGGCAGGCCGTGGTCGCCGGCGTCGCGCTTCTCGTCCTGCTTTTCGCGGCCATCGGCTTTTGGGTGCGCGGCGCTCGGCAGCGGTCGGTCGATGCCGACTGGGCGGACGCCGAGACCGCGGACCAGGACGCCGCTGCGCCCGCAGCGCCGCCACCGGCGCAGGGGGAGGGGCTTTCCGCCCTCATGGCCGGCCTGCACTCGGCCGATCAAAAGGCGCTGCGCGATGAACTGAC
The DNA here is from genome assembly GCA_021776215.1 of Kiloniellaceae bacterium. Taxonomy (GTDB): domain Bacteria; phylum Pseudomonadota; class Alphaproteobacteria; order Kiloniellales; family J153; genus JAJFGI01. The sequence goes on from JAJFGI010000411.1 coordinate 1,201, forward strand.
GCAGCTTCGCGACGACATCGAGTCAGAGCGCAGTCGTGCCGGCGATTTGGAAGAACGCTTGACATGGGTCACCACGCAACTCAGCGAAAGCCAGGCCCGGGCCAAACGGTTGGCGGCGGATCTGGCGGCCGTCCGTACCGATACGCGAACCGTCGGCCGTGGCTTGATCGACGGCGCCGCCCGCGATCAGGCGATGGGCAACGAGCTGAGCGGCCTGCGCCAAGCGGTCGAGGCAGAGCGGACCAGGGCCGAGGGCCTGCAACTGCTGGTCGACGAACTGAAATCGTCGGTGGCGGCGGCGACCGTGGCGGCTGAGGGTGACCGGGAGGCTGCGCCGGAGCCAGGCGCCGCGCCGCCCGCACCCTCCGCGACCGCCAATCACACCGTGCGCCAGCGTGCCATCGAGGCGCTGCACCGGGGCGATTTGCCGGGCTTCGAGCAGGCCTTCGCCAAGCTCGCCGCGTTGCCATTGCCCGCCGTCGAGCGCCTCGTGCGGCACAACGGTGTTCTGGATCTGGCACTGGCCTGCCGCGCGGTAGATATCGCCAAGCCGCACCTTGCCGCCATCCTTATCCTGAGCCGCCGTGCCCGGCCCGGAGACCAGCAGTTGGCGCCCCGGGATCTGGCCGAGGCCATGACCGCCTTTGACGACTCCTCGGCCGAGGCGGCGGAGCAAACCCTGCGGGGTTGGCGAGCCCGGGCATACGAGGCCGACCGCCTGCAGGCCACCGAGTCGAGCCGATGACCAGTTCTGGTAATGGTTTCCGGCCTTGAGCTATTGTTCGGAGGTAATTTTCATTGTGCTGGGGGCCATGGATACTCCGGCTCTATTTTGCTTGATCAGGAAATTTGGGGTTTGATTTTCAGCCGACGCTGCTAAACTCCGGTAGAACAAGGGCAGAACGGGTTCGATGGACTTGCGTGGTGGCAGTCACAATTGGCGGTCATAGCGGCAAGCCATATCTTTATTCATTGCGCCGAGCCATTCGTCGCTGTGGAGGAGGAGCCACAGCGGTCTCTGGCTCCCTGCCATGATCGGAACTCTCTCGCGTACAGACCTTCAAGTACACCTAGGGAATTTGGTGAAGCTGCTTTACAAGATGACGCAAAGCGACTCAAATTGGCTAACACGGTCTTCAACGCGCGGGGAGCACATGCGTACCAGGCATAGCCTGTGCTGGTTGGTCGCAGTCATGGTGGCAGCCGGGCTGGCGCTTGCCGCGCCCGCTACGGCGCGTGCCGGCTTCGAGGACGGCGCCGCCGCCTATCAGCAAGGCGACTATGACAAGGCGCTGCGCGAATGGAAGCCCCTGGCCGAGCACGGCAACCAGCAGGCGCAGTACAACATCGGATACATGCACTTCAACGGTATCGGCGTTCCAAAGGAACCGTCCGAAGCCGCGCGCTGGTTCGCCATGGCGGCGGAGCAGGGCGACGCGGCGGCGCAGATGTCGTTGGGCGTGATGTACGGCACCGGCCAGGGCGTGCCGCAGGATTACTCCCAGGCATACATCTGGCTTACCCTGGCGGCGGCGCGCCTGCCGTATGGCGAGGATCGCGACCAGGCCGTGAAAAATCGCGACATTGTCAGCGCCAAGATGAGCCGCGCGGAGATTACCGAAGCCCTCGGTCAGGCCTTGAACTGGTCCCCGCAGACGAACCGCGCGGCGGCAAAGCAGATGGCGGTGGGCGGAGCGCCGGTGGCGACCCCGGCGGCGAGCCCCCCGGTGTCCTCGGCACCGGCAACCGGAACGTCGAACAACTCAGGTGCCGCACCCGGCGCACAGATCGCAGCCGCCAATGGCAGCGGCGCCGCCGCACCGGACTCCGAGGCCAAGGCAGCGGCTGAAGCTCGGGCCCTTGCCGAAGCCACGGCCGCGGCGGACAAAAAAGCGGCCGAGGAGGCCAAGGAAGCAGAGGCGGCCCAGGCGGCCCGGGCGGCCGAGGAGGCCAAGGCCGCTGCGGCAGCAAAAGCCGCCGCAGAAGCAAAAGCCGCCGCAGAAGCGAAAGCCGCCGCAGAAGCGAAAGCCGCAGCGAAAGCGAAGGCGGCGGCCGAGGCGGAAGCGCGGGCCGTTGCTGAAGCGGAGGCTGCGGCGCGAGTGAAGGCTGAGGCAGACGCCAAGGCTGCCGCCGACGCGGCGGCTATGGCGGAAGCGAAAGCGGCGGACGATGCCAAGGCGGCTGCGGACGCAAGCGCTGCCGCTGACACGCAGACGGCGGCGCCGCCGGCACCTTCGGCGCCGGCGCGCACACAGACCGCGGCGTTAACGGAGGGAACCGGCTACTTGGTGCAGCTTGCGGCGCTGCGGTCCATGGACGCGGCGCAGACCGCGTGGTCGCGCATCAAAAAGCGTCACGCCGATGTGCTGAGCGGGATGGAACCGGTGCTCCAGCCGATCGATCTGGGTGCCAAAGGCAACTTCGTGCGCGTCCACGTGGGGCCGTTCGCCGATCAAGCCGCGGCGGGCGAAGTCTGCCGGACGCTTCGGGCTCAGAAGCAAGACTGCGTCGTGGTCTCGGCCGAGGGGCGCGTATAGGCTTTCCGCTAGTCTCGTGGCCGCCGGGCTCTTTCCCTGACGCGGAAGAGGACGGGCGCGATGACGACGATCAATATCACCCGGATAACATGGTGCGTGGCCACGAACGCCGAATCGGCGCCGATGGCGATGGCGATCAGGCTCATTTCGGCGAGCCCCCCCGGCGCGTAGGCGAGAACCAACGATTCCATGGACAGCCCGGTGATGCGCCCGACCGCGAAGGCGAAGGCCACGGCTATTCCCAGCAACACCGCGGTACCGCCGGCAGCGGCCACAATGGCGCGCACGATAGCCATGGTGCGCACGCCGGCGAAGCGGCACCCGACGGCGGTTCCGATCACCATCTGAGCCGCCGCGACCAATTCGAGCGGCGGCTTTGCGGCGGTCCATCCGGCCAGATGCACGACGGCGCTGAGCAGCATCGGTCCGACGAGGGCGGCGGCCGGAATCCGCAGGTACCGGGCCAGAAAATATCCCACCACGCCGCCGATGGAGAGGATTGCCAGATCTCCCGGCAGCAACGCGAGCAGGGGCAGGCCAGCCGGCGGCCGGGCGCCGGGCTCGTAGCCGATGAGCATCTGAAAGGCGAACGGCAGGGCCAGGACAACCAGAAGAATGCGCGAGGCGTGGGTCAAGGAGATGAGTCTCGTGTCGCCGCCCATGGCGGTGCCGACCAGGACCATTTCCGACAATCCGCCGGGCATGGCGGAGAAGTAGGCCGTGACCTTGTCGTACCCGCAGACGCGGCGGAAATACATATAACTGGCGCCGCCGGCCACGGCGGCATAGAGCGCCAGGGCCCCCAGGCTGACGCCCCAGTTCCCGATGCGCTGGGCGATCTCGGGGGTGAAGGCGCTCCCCAGCATGACGCCGAGCACGACCACCATGGTATGGCGCAGCGACAGCGGCACCGCCACCGGCAGCCCGAGCATGGCCGCCAGGGTGGTTGCCGTCATGGCGCCAATCATCCAGGGCAGGGGGATCTGGACGATGGACGCGAGCCAGCCCCCGGCACTGCCGATGGCCAGCGTCATCACAAGGGTGCTGGGGGAAAGCCGTGGCCCGGTCTTGCGGATATCAGGCGGCATCACCGGTGGTGGCGGCTAGGGCGACGTCACGCGGTCGAGCAGGCGCCCCATGAAACGCTCGCACAAGGCGATCTGCTCGTGGCTGATGAATTCGTCAGGCTTGTGCGCCTGCTCGATGGAGCCGGGGCCGCAGATCACCGCCGGAATCCCGCCATCCTTGAACAAGCCGGCCTCGGTCCCGAAGGCCACCTTGCCGGTGGCATTGGCGCCGGCCAGGAACTTCGCCAGGGTGACGACATCCGCGTCGGGCGCCAGGTCAAGGCCGGGAAAGAGCGACATTTCTTCCCAGGTGAAGCCGCTTTCCGGGTCGATTGCGCGCATCGCCGGCTCGATCTCGCGCTGCGTGTAGCTCTGTAGCTCCGCCAGCAGGTCCATCGGGTCGTCGGCGGGAAGACAGCGAAACTCGAACTCGAAAGTGCATGCCGCGGGGACGATATTCAGGGCCGTGCCGCCCCGCACCGATCCGCAATGGACCGTGGTATGGGAGATGTCGTAATCCTCGTCGAAGGGGCCCTCCTGAGCCTTGCGCGCCGCCATGTCGGCGAGCCGGGCGATCGCCTTGGCCGCTGCGTGGACGGCATTGACCGCGGTCGGCGCCAGGGAGGAGTGGGCCTCGCGGCCGCGCACATGGCAGCGGTACGACGCCTTGCCCTTGTGGCCGACGATTACCTTCATGTCGGTCGGCTCGCCGACGATGCAGGCCACCGGCTTGACCGGCTGCTTCTCGAGAAAGGCGAGCAGATGCGGCACGCCGAGACACCCGACTTCCTCGTCGAAGGTCAGGCAGTAGTGGATCGGCTGGGCCAGGTTGCGCTCGAGAAAGCGTGGCGCGAAGGCCAGGGCAATGGCGATGAAGCTCTTCATGTCGCTGGTGCCGCGGCCGTAGAGACGGCCCTCCCGGTCGCGCACGGTCCACGGATCGCCGGACCAGTCCTGATTCTCGACCGGCACCACGTCGGTGTGGCCGGACAAGGCGATACCGCCCCGGTCGGTCGGCCCCAGGGTGGCGTAGAGGTTGGCCTTTCGTTTCTCGTCATCGAAGGTGAGATGCGATGACACCCCGAGGTCGGCGAGGTAGTCGCGGACGAAATGGATGAGATCGAGGTTCGATTTGTGGCTGGTGGTATCGAAAGCGACCAGCCGATCGATCATCGCACGGACGTCTCCGTTCGGGCCTTTCGTTGCACTCACTCTATTTCGTCCTCCGGCAATTCGCGGGCGCTGTTCCAGCGCGTCCGGCGCCGGCGTCAGGATGGCAGAGAAAGCAATGCCTTGCCAAGCCGGCTCCTTAGACCGTGGGGGATAGGTCCTCTGCCGCTTGCTCCAAAAGCCAATCGCGAAAGGCTTTGATTTTCGGTCGATCGGCGGCGGCCGCCGGAGACACGACATAGCATGCGTAATTTGTCGGCAAGGTGGGCCCGAACGGCTGCACCAGGCGTCCGGCCTCCAAGTCCAGACCGACCAGCGAACTGCGCGCCAGGGCCACGCCCTGGCTATCCATGGCCGCCTGCAGGGACAGGCTCGAGTGGCTGTAGCCGGGCCCGCGCGTTGCGTTGACGCCCGTTACGCCGGCCGCCGCCAACCAGGCCCGCCAGTCCGGCGCATTGATCTGCTCGCCCCATTCCTCGTGCAACAGGGTGTGGTGCTTCAGATCGGACGGCTGGTCGAGAGGGACGGGGCCCTGGAGCAGGGCGGGGCTGCACACCGGGAAGACGGTGTCTTGCATCAGCTTGTCGACCCGCAGGCCAGGATAGGTACCCCGGCCATAGCGAATACCCATGTCCACGTCGTCGCGGCCGAAATCGACCAGCTTGTCCGAGGCCGAGACCGACACATCGATTTCCGGGTGCTTCTGGCGGAAGCGCACCAGGCGCGGCAGCAACCACTTGGCGGCGATGGAGGTGGCGACGCTGATCTTGAGATCGCCGGAATCGTCGACGGCGCGCAACCGGCGCGTCGCCGCGTCGATCTGATCCAGGGCCTCGGTGAGCTGCGGCAAGTAGGTCTGCCCGGCATCGGTCAGCATCAGCCGCCGGTTGAAGCGCCGGAACAGCTGGATCTGTAGGGAGTCTTCCAGGGTCTTCACCTGATGGCTGATAGCCGCCTGGGTGACGTTCAGCTCCTGCGCCGCCTTGGTGAAGGACAGGTGACGGGCGGCGGCCTCGAAGGCACGCAACGGCTTTAACGGCGGCAGCTGGCGGGTCATCGTCAATCGGATTAGAAATTATTATCCGATATGTGAATTATCATCGTTTGTCGCCGGCGTCAACCGGGCGTATTTAGGATCATAGAAAGCGGATTTCTGCCGCATAGAGGCCGGTGTCCCAAGCCCAATCGACCCAGGGCGGCACCAAATCGGATGAGGAGACCCGAGATGAAAAATAGTCATTGCTACGAGCTGGAGCAGCCCCTCTCGTTCGCACACGAGGCCCCGGTCGGCTTTTGGCGCAGCCTGCTGCGCGCGCCGACCGTGATGGTCAATACCATCCTTCTTTGGCAGGAGCGGGCGATCCAACGGGCCCAACTGGCCAGCCTCGACGATCGCGCGTTGCGCGATGTGGGGCTCAGCCGGGCCGACGTGGAGCACGAGTCCTCGCTGCCCTTCTGGCGGGAGCGCTAGGCGCCTCAGGGCAGGAACTGTTCCTTGATGATGCGTTCCTCGAGGTCGTGCTCCGAGTCGAAGAGCAGGTGCAGGGAGACCGAGGCGTCCTCGCGGACGCGCACCTGGATCACGTCGCGGACCTCGGTGAAGTCGGCGGTGGCGCTGACCGGGCGCTTGGCGGGCTCGAGCACGTCGAAGACCACCTCGGCGGTGTTCGGCAGCAAGGCCCCGCGCCAGCGCCGCGGCCGGAAGGCGCTGATCGGGGTCAGCGCCAGCAGCGGCGCGGCCATCGGGATGATCGGGCCGTGCGCCGACAGGTTGTAGGCCGTGCTGCCGGCCGGGGTGGACACGAGAATGCCGTCACAGATCAACTCCGGCATGCGGACGATCCCGTCGACACCGATCTTGAGCTTCGCGGCCTGACGCGCGGCGCGCAGCAGCGAAACCTCGTTGATCGCCAAGGCGGCGACCTGATCGCCACTGGCGGTCCGGGCGTCCATGCGCAGCGGATGCAGCACGACCTCCTGCGCCTTGGCCAGGCGTTGCGGCAGATCCTCCTCGTCGTACTGGTTCATGAGAAAACCGACGGTCCCGCAATTCATCCCGTAAATGGGCACGCCGCGCTCGAGATAGGCGTGCAGGGTTTCCAGGACGAAGCCGTCTCCGCCCAGGGCAACGATAATATCGGCGGCCTCCGGCGCCGCGCCGCCATAGCGGGCCGACAGGCGCTGCAAGGCCGCCTGCGCCTCCTCGGTCTCGCTGGCGACGAAGGCGAAGCTCGGATCGGTCATCTGGTCGGGGTTCCCCATGCGATCGCCAGCCTCGCGG
>JAJFGI010000412.1 GCA_021776215.1 Kiloniellaceae bacterium
CCAAATCTTTGATTTGGAGAGGAAAGTCAGTGATCCGGGATCCATGGTCCGGCAGCGAGGCGGTAGAGAAATAGATCCCGGATCGCAAGGCTCGCCACCCGAAAATCGTCGATTTTCGGGCTCGCCTAACGTCCGGGATGACACCCACGAATAATGGTGCGAACTTTAGATTCACGTGACTAGATGATCTGCCTTGAAGTCTGAAAATCACGGTGTCGGTGGTTCGAATCCGCCCCCGGGCACCATTTTTTCCATCGGCTAAGCCACCCAGCCGCGTCGGATCCCAGGGCCGGGCCCTGTGCGGGTTGGAACCCAAGAAGAGGCCGAAACGAGGCATTTTGCTGTTTGGTCGACCCTTCCGCGTTCCCCGGGCTTGAAATAAACCTTGCCTGTTATTGTCACATTATTATCACAGCATTTGCCCTTCCGTGCGCTTGACAGGGTTGGGCAGGGAGTAGAGTGTCCTGCAATTGCGTTAAATTGAAGTCAGTGTACTTGGCGGCGCTCCAATAGGGCCCACAAGCACGCACGCAATGTAACTGGGGGATATACTATGACGAAGACAGCGGCGAAGCGGTTTTTTGGTTTCGTAGCGGGCGGCCTGACGGCCATTTTGCTGGCTACCGGAGCCAATGCGGCGGTCGTTGTGGGTAATCTAGGGGCTCTGAACGCTGGCGATTCAGAAGGTTTCGCCAAGTTTACATCGACCGCGAACAGTGCACAGTTGTCCGGCGGTCAGATTTTCGAGTTCATGATTAACTCGGGGACGTTCTTCGATGCGGCGTCGGCGTCGGTGAAGTTGGGGACACTCATCGGCATCAGCGGCCTCACCATGGACCTCGTCGAGAGTACCAGCGCGGGATTTGCGTCTTTCAGTACCCTTGCGGTCGGGACGCCCTCCGGTAGCGAGATAGAATTGAGCTACTCGGGTCTGTCCAGCGGAATCAGCTACGGCCTCTTGTTCACAGGTGTCATTACCGGGACGCGGGGCGGTACGTACGCGGGCACCTATACCGTTTCGGCGGTTCCATTGCCACCGGCCGTATGGTTGAGCCTGTCGGCCCTGATAGGGTTGGCCGGCGTGGTGCGCCATAAGCGCAAGGGATCTCCGGCGATCCAGCCGAAAAAGGCTGAACGGGAAAAGGTTGGCCTTGCCGCCTAGACGGCTTCGCGACTATTCAGGCGAAATAGACAGCGGGAATGGCTCCCGGCTCCAGGCGGAGCGGGGGCCATTCTCGTTTTTGCCGCGCGTTTGCTCGTTTTCGGTTTTTGGAGGGCCTGAGCGCGGCCATTTCAGCAGTACCGCGCCCGCGCCGGCCACTCCGGCCCTTTCATGAAGAGATTATCTTTACTTTTCGAGCCGAGATTTCCCTTTACTGACCACTGCGCGTTCGGCTCTTGTTACCCAGCAAAATTGGGTTAATTTGTAGCACTACCGTGCTATTTTCTTGCGGCGGTCGATGTTCATGTGAGGGAAACATGGGATTTGGGCGAATGAAGCTAACTATCGCGGCGCTGTTTCTATGCGTCTTGTCCTGGCCGGCTTTGGCCCAGGACGCCAGTTACCGGCTCAATCCGGGGGATATCCTTGATATCTCTGTGTGGAAGGAAGAGGGCATGCAGCGCGAGACGCTGGTGTTGCCCGATGGGATGATATCCTTCCCGCTCGCCGGGCATCTGATGGCGGCAGGTAAAACTCCGCAGGAGATCCAGGAAAGCCTGATCGTCCGAATCAGGGAATTCATTCCCGACCCGCAAATAACCGTCACGGTCGTGCGCACCGAGGGAAACAAGATTTATGTGGTTGGGCAGGTGAACAATCCCGGGGAATTCCCTGTCAGCCACAGGATCGACGTCATGCAAGCCTTAAGCCTGGCCCGCGGCCTAACGCCTTTCGGCGATGAGAACGACATCAGGATCCTGCGCCGCGACCCGGCGACGGGAAAGGAACAGGCGTTCACCTTCGACTACTCCGCCGTCAAGAACGGCAAGGGACTTGAGACGAATGTCCAACTCCAGAGCGGCGACGTCGTGGTCGTGCCTGACTGATGGACGGGTACTGATGGACGGGTACTGATGGACGGGTACTGATGGACGGGTACTGATGGACGGGTCCCGAAGAGTGCCGGTGGCACCTGAACGCCCCACCGGAACCGGCTCGCGACGCAACGCGCCGTATGTGTTGTATCTGGCTTTGGCGGCAATCGTTCCGACGGTGGGTGCCTATGCCGCGGAATGGTCCGTCGAGAGCAGCGCCGATCTGACCGGCCAATTCGACGACAATATCCGCTTGAGCGCCACCGACAAGCAATCGGTCTTCGGCGCAATTTTTCAGCCGCGTGTGAATGTGCGGCGGCGCAGTCCGATCTGGGATCTCAACTTCAAGGCCGATCTAAGAATCGCCAGGTACACGGAAGATTCGACCCTCAACTCGGAGGACCCGCGGCTCCTGCTCGATTCCCGATACCGGACACAACGCGGGGAGTTTCAATTGGACGGCGAGGCGAGCCGCACCTCGACCCTGATCACCGAGGAAGCCGACACCGGGAACTTCACCACCACCACGGAGCGCAACCTCTTTCGGCTCGCGCCCTCGTGGAGCTACAGGGTGACCGAACTGGATACGATCAGTATCGGCGCCGGCTGGACGGAAGCTATTTTCGAATCCGATGCGCTGAACGACTACCGGAACCTCGCTGCCAACGTCGGCTGGGCGCGGCAGGTAACGGAGGCCGATGTGGTGAGCGTGAACTTCATTGCCGACCGCTTTGAGTCAATGGCGGCCGTGGATCTGCAGAGTACCGCCTTTACCGCCTTGGCCGGTTGGGAGCATACGTTTTCGGAGCGGCTGACGACGTCCGTGGCCGCCGGACCGCAATACTTTATGACCGATGTTTTGGTTCCCGGTGGCGGATTGCAGACGGAGGAGGACTCGACCGTCGGCTACCGTATTAACGCGAGCGTGGACTACCGGCTTAGCGAGCTGACCACCGTGGGGGCCAGCGTCGACCACCAGATCGAACCGACGAGCAGCGGCTCGCCCCTGCAGCGGAACAGGTTCGAAGTTAACGCTCGCCACCAGTTCCAGCCTCGCCTGTCGAGTAGCCTGCGGATATTCTTCCAACAAGACAGCAATCCAACCGACGATGTGACCGTCGATCGGGACCGCAATTATATAAGTGTCGAGCCCCGCTTGACCTGGGCGTTGGCGCAGAACTGGGATCTGACCGGCAGCTATCGGTTTCGCACCCAGGAGACGGATTCGGCGGACCGGGCATACTCGAACGCGGTATTCGTTACGGTGACCTATCGGCCGGAGAGCTGGACATTCGGTCACTAGATCGGGCGGACCAGGCACGGTGCATTTCTAGTGAATTGAGTAGCGGGTGAAACCGCGAAACGTGGACGGCCAGGTGGAACAGACGCAATACGGACTGCAGGATTACGTCGCGATATTGATGCGGCGCCGCTGGCATTTTCTTTTGCCTGTGGTGGTGCTGTTCGCGATCGCGGTCCTGGCCGCTTTCCTATGGCCGCCGACCTACCAGTCGTCGGCCACGATCCTGATCGAGGAGCCGGATGTTCCGCGCGATCTGGTAAGCTCGACCGTCACGAGCTATGCGGATCAACGGCTTCAGGTCATTACCCAACGGGTCATGACGACGCGGAACCTGATCGGCATCATCGACAAGTTCGATCTCTACGCCGAGGAGCGGAAGCGCTCGCCGATTAACCTGCTGGTCCAGGCCATGCGCAAGGATATCGAGCTGGATCTGGTCAGCGCCGATGTGGTCGACCCGCGCAGCGGCCGCCCCACGCAGGCGACCATCGCCTTCACGCTCAATTTCCAGGACGGCCGGCCGGAAACCGCCCAGCGCGTCCTCAACGAATTGGTTTCCCTGTACCTCAGCGAAAACCTTCGCACGCGCCGGGAGCAGGCCGCGGAAACCACGGAGTTCCTCACCAGCGAGGCCGCGAAGCTGGAAGCCCTGGTCAACCAGCTCGAATCCAAGTTGGCGGAGTTCAAGCGCGAAAACTCCGGCAGCCTGCCCGAGCAAGCGGCGCTCAATCTCCAACTGATGGACCGCACCGAGCGGGAGATGATCGAGATCCGGCGGCAGATCCAAAGCCTGGACGAGCGCCAGATCTACCTCGGGGCCGAGCTGGCGCAGCTCAGCCCGTACGATTCCTATCTGATCGATGGCCAGCGCGTCCTCAGCCCGGGCGAACGGCTGCGGGCGCTGCAGACCGAGTTCGTCGGCCTTCAGGGCGTCTATGGGCCAAGGCACCCGGATGTCCTCAAACTGTCCCGCGAGATTGAGGCGCTGAAGCTGGAAACCGGGGCCCGTACCGATCCGGCGCAACTGGCCCAGCAACTGCAGGCCATGCAGACCGAACTTGCCGTCGCCCGAGAGAAATACGCGGCCGGCCATCCCGATGTCGTCCGCCTGCAGCGGCAGATCGCGGCGACCCAGGCGGCTCTCGCCGCGGCGGGAAGCGCTCCGGCGCCGGACGTCGGGAAGTCCCGGCCGGACAATCCGGCGTATATTCAACTGCAAGCCCAGTTGGAGGCGGTGACCGCCGAGCGGCGTGCCTTGACCGGCCAGCAGGCGGCCCTGGCCGCCAAGTTGAAGAACTTCGAGCGGCGCATCCTGGAAGCTCCGCAAATCGAGCAGGAATACCTGCTGCTGCAGCGCGACTACGAAAATGCGTTGGCCAACTACAGAGAGGTCAAGGGCAAGGAAACAGCGGCGGAGTTGGGTCAGGCCCTGGAGACCGAGCGAAAGAGCGAGCGGTTCTCCCTCATCGAGCCTCCGGACCTCCCCCTCGAGCCAATTAAGCCGAACCGCTGGGCGATACTCCTGCTGGGCCTGGTCTTTTCCGCCGCCGCCGGGGTCGGCAGCGTGGCGCTGTTCGAGAACCTGGATCAGTCGGTCTATGGCGCCCGGCAACTTGCCGCCCTGACCGGCGCGCCGCCCCTCGTTGTCGTGCCGCACCTCAAGAATCGGGCCGATGCCTGGCACAATTGGAGCCGCGCCGGCCTGTCGGCCGCGGGCGTCGTCGTTGTCGTGGCCGGCGGCCTCTATGTTGTTCAGGAATACGTAGTACCGCTCGATGTACTTTGGTCCATCGCCGAGCGGCGCTTTGCCGACTATCTTGGCCGTTTTGGCGGCGCCTAACATGGCCAAGCGGAGGTAACCCGGGCGATGGAACGCATCGAAAAAGCCCTGGCGAAGGCGCGCGAGCAACGGCGCGGGCATGTCGGCGCCCCCCGATCGGTTGCCACGACGCCGGTGGCCGCCGCCACGCCCAGCCCGTCATCGGGGGAGCCGATGACCCGGGTCGCCCCCGTGCCCGAATCCACGCTCCGCGACCATCGGGTGATCGCCGGGTTCGCACAGGACTCGCGGGCCGACCTGTTTCGTATGCTGCGTGCCCAGGTGACGCAGCGGTTGGCGGCCACCGGCGGCACGACGCTCGGAATCTGCAGCCCAAACCCGGAAGAGGGGAAGACCCTGATCGCGGCAAACCTCGCCGTCAGCATGGCCATGGATGCCAATCATACCGTGCTTCTGGTCGATCTCGATCTGCGCCACCCGAAACTCGCGGAGATGTTCGGGCTGTCGGCGGAAACGGGGATGAGCGACTACCTCTTCGATGGCGCGCCGCTTTCGGACTGTCTTGTGAATCCGGGCATCGATCGGCTGGTTCTGCTTCCGGCGGGCCGGGCGCTGAACAATTCCTCGGAGGCGCTGAGCTCGCCGCAGATGGTCAACCTCGCCAAGGAATTGAAGGCGCGTTATCCGGACCGCTTCGTCATATACGATCTGCCGCCCCTGCTGAGCACGGACGATGCGTTGGTGTTCCTGCCGCAGATCGATGCGACCCTGCTGATCGTCTGCGAAGGGTTGACCCGCAGCGGCGATGTACAGCGGGCCATTGAACTTCTCGACGAGCGCAAGCTTCTTGGCACCGTGCTCAATCGCTCGTCTTCGGCGAATCTTCGCCCCTATCTATGATGGCTCCCGTGACCAGGGGCTCGTCCGCTTGTCGGCTGATCTCCATTATGCACGCGCCTGCCGGTCGCTTGCGGGCGGGGGTCTAAATGTACGAAGATTTCTATGGCTTCAGGGAGAAGCCGTTCTCGCTGCTTCCCGACCCTGAGTTCTTGTACTTCAGCGCCAAGCACAGCTCGGCCTACAGCGTCCTCGAGTACGGCTTGACCGGGCAGGCGGGCTTCACGGTTGTCACCGGCGAGGTCGGGTCCGGGAAAACCACCCTGGTGCGCAGCTTCCTGCGGCAGGTGGGCGCCGATACGACCGTCGGCCTGATCAGCAATACGCCGCGGGACTTCGGCAACCTGCTTCGCTGGATCCTGTACGCCTTCGATCTCGACTACCGAGGCAAGGAGACGGTCAGGCTCTACGAGGAGTTCACAGAGTTTCTGATCGATCAGTATGCGGCCGGGCGGCGGTGCGTGTTGATCATCGACGAGGCGCAAAATCTGGCCCCGGAAACGCTGGAAGAGTTGCGCATGCTCTCCAATGTGAACGCCAGCAAGGATTTATTGTTGCAGGTCATTCTCCTCGGCCAGCCCGAATTGGCCGAGACCCTGAGCCGGCCGGATATGCGCCAGTTCGCCCAGCGGGTTGCCATCAGCTACCACTTGCAGGCGTTGACCCCGACCGAAACAAACGCCTACATCCGGCACCGGCTATCGGTGGCGGGCGGCGATGCCGATATCTTCACCGATGCCGCCTGTGACGCGCTCTATGTCATCTCCAAGGGTGTTCCGCGTGTGATCAACGGCCTCTGCGACATTGCCTTGGTCTACGGCTTCAGCGAGGAAATGCATCGGATAGACGTGGATACCATCATTGCCGTCGCCGAGGATCGCAACAAAAGCGGCCAGTGGATGGGCGACGAGGCGCCGAGCCGGGAGCAAATTCACGACGAAGTCAGGCGCCTGGCAACGGCGCAAAAGACCCAGGTCGCTGCCCGCTCCGCCCGTGTCGCGGGCCGGCAGAGCGGCGGCGGCGACACGCCGTTCACGGTCGTTCCCGCTGAGGACACGCTGACTGCTGGCCCACGGGTCGTCAGCGCCTTTGCGTCTCAGGCGAAGAGCCACGCGGATCTGGCGAACGGCAATGCCGGACCAGGCGCGGGAAGCACCGAGAGGAACGGGGTGCCGGGGGCAGACGGTGAGGGCGTGGCCGAGCCCATTCTCGCACCGCTCAACGCAGGTCCCGTGCGTGCCACGGTGCGGCCGGGGCCGCGGGAATTTTCCCCGGAGTTCTCAGGATCGCGGCGGCCGCCGGCTCCCGAATCGCGCGTGTATCGGGGGAAGTTGCGGTGGATTCTAGCGGCCATTTCGCTCGCAATCTTCCTGCTTGGCCTATGGCTGGTCCTGGCATCGCCGAAACTCAATATTTGAATACGCCGGGAAGGTTAGAGCAGGCCGCGATAGCCGAGAACGGCCAGGCCCAAGAAGCCCGCGACACGGAGCAGGGCATAAGACAGGTTGTCTCGGCTGAGGACAAATTCGCAGGCGTAAAAGACCACGACCGCCCGAACCGTAATCGAGCCGACCGGATACTGGGTGACCGATTCCAAGGGTAGATTGGGCACCGCCAGGACGAAGAACAGCACCAAGAGGTCCTGCGGCGTCATCTGGAACCCCTCGCGCTGCGTCAATCGAATGGCCAAGGCCAGCACGCAACTCAAGACGATCAAATAGGCGTTCAGGGCCAAGTCCAGCCCCGGGTTGGCGGCGGTTATGGGCGCCACCAAGAACACCGTGAAAATGCCCAGAACGTATGTCCCGACGCGTACGAACAACCGCGTCCACGCGTTCAAAAAGAAATGCGCGAAAACCATCATGGCGGCGACACCGGCGGCGACTGCGGCAATGTCGCGTGGTGGGCGGCCGGCAAGAAGGGGCCCGCCGAGAAGGAAAGCTGACACCGCAACCTGTACGAAATGCGCCGACGCGATCGGCA
Organism: Kiloniellaceae bacterium; assembly: GCA_021776215.1. GTDB lineage: Bacteria > Pseudomonadota > Alphaproteobacteria > Kiloniellales > J153 > JAJFGI01. Next base: position 8,001 of record JAJFGI010000412.1, read on the forward strand.
GCCAGGTCAGGCGGTCAAGTAGACTGATTCCGGGGTCGACAGCCACTTGTGCCAGGCCGCTGCCGTGTCCCGGTCCGGCCCGAGCATAGGTGTGCAAGGGCAGGGCCTCGGCGACGCAAAGCAGGCTGTAGGCAAGGCCCGCGAAGGCGAAAAACCCGACCAGTGCCAGGGCGTCGCTCTGGTAGCGGAGCGCGAATCCAAGGGTGACGGCCACACCCTGCAAAACGTAGATAACCGCCACGGCTTCGTATTGGCGCAGGCCAATCTTTAGAAGCCGGTGGTGAAAGTGCCGGTTGTCCGGGCTGAAAGGCGATTGCCTGTTCCAAAGCCGAATCAGAATGACCGATAGGGTGTCGAGCACCGGCAAGCCGACAAGGAACAGCGGCAACATGGGATTCAGCGCCGAGTTCACGTCCTGGGTCAGGACGATCGCCATGCAGGCCAGGGTGAACCCGAGAAACTGGCTGCCGGCGTCGCCCAGAAAAACCACGGCCGGGTGGGTGTTGAAACGCAAGAATCCCAGGATCGCGCCGACCAAGGCGGCGGCGCCCAAATAGATCGTCGGCCCGCCGGCCAGATAGGCTAGTGCGCCGATACCGGCCAGACTCAGCAGCGATGCTCCGGCCGCCAACCCGTCGAGGCCATCCGACAAATTGAGGGCGTTGGTCACCCCCAGAATGAAGAGAAAACTAACCGGATAGGTGACCCAAGGGGTGACCGGGTCCAGGCCGCAGAACGGCAGCACCTCGAAGCGGATGCCGCCCGCCATCACCACCAGAACGGCCAGGGCCTGACCGGCGAATTTCCACTTGAATTCGAGCGCCAGGCGATCGTCGACGGCGCCGAACAGGACGATCAACCCACCGCCAATAAGATAGAGATGATCGGCACGATCCAACGGCGCCCACAACAGCAACGGCACCAGCAGGCCGATATATATGGCGATGCCGCCGACCCGCGGGATCGGCACGGCGTGCACCTTGCGGTAGTTCGGCGTGTCGACCAACTGCAGCCGCCCCGCCACGCGAACCAGGGGCGGCAGCAGAACCATGGTGACGAACAGTCCGACAATTAGGCTGAGGAGGGCCGTCATGGCAGTTCGTCGTGTTCCCTGCTGCCCGCCGCAACCCGCGGCGTCCATGTGGTTTAACGTCAAACGGCGTTAGCCGTTAAGTCCATGCCTAATGCCGACGGCGCCCGGCTAGGGCGGGACACGCTGTCCGCCCTTCCGGGTCTGCCGTTGCCGGTCTATCCCATCAGCTCGGAAAATAGGGTGTCAATTTTGGGAACAGGTCCGCTGCGAAGTCGGACAGCCGCTGGTCCGCTGCATCGAAACCATCCGGGCCGAAGACCGGCGTGACCAGCCGGACCAGCGCACCGTCGGTCCGGTTGCGGGTCAGCGCATCCCAGAAGATGTACCACTTGACCCAGTATTCATTGGTCAGATAGCGGTCGCGTTGGGGGAACCAGTAGTAGACAAGCTGCTGAAAGTCTCCTTTGCGGATGATCGCGCGGTTGACCGTCAACGGCCGCCCCGCAGCGATGACCCCGTCGACTTTATATTCGGCGAAACTCTCGATCCGCCAACCATCGCCGGGAATGCACGCCTGCGGCGAATGGACGGCCTCACCCTTGCGCTGCGAGTTGTAGTAGGCGACGTAGAAGTTGACCGCCGCCGGGTCCAGCTCGCGTCTGTAATCGGCCATGATGTAGTCGTCGACCTTGAGGGTCTCGACTATTTCCCGATCGAGCGCCAGATCGCGCCCGCGCCAATCGTCAATCCGCATCGGCAAGGTCGCGAAGACCTTTCGCTCGAGAGCCGCCTCGGCGCGCGTGCCCATGAGGGACGTCGCGGCAGCGGCGAGAAAGACGAAGGCCAGCGACGCCAGATAGGGCGCCGGCAGCCGACGCGCCGGCGCTGCCGCTTTCTCCTGAGGCGGCGGGGCTGTGATGGCGAAACGCTCGAAGATCGATCCGCCGGATCCGAAAATCTTGTTGAGCAGCCACATCTCGCCGAACAGGATCAGCACGCAGGCCATGAAGATGAACCAGCCTTCGAAGCTATGCAGGAATCCCTCGGCCATCTCGATCCCGTAATATTCGACCAGGATGCCAATGACGCCGATGCGAAACGAGTTCATCAAGATCGTTATCGGGATGGTCGACAGGAATACGACGATTCGCTGCCAGAGCGGGCCCTGGGAAAGATAAGCGACGAGAAAGCCGAAGCTCATCAGGGGGAACAGGTATCTGAGGCCGCTGCAGGCCTCGACCACTTGCAGTTTGTAGATCCCCAGGTCGATCACGTTGCCATCCAGGAAGACGCTGATCCCGAACAAGCGAATCACCGCTACGCCGAGCTGGGAGGAGATGAGCTGCAAATCGCTGGACAACCCGCTATAGAGAAACTGCGGCAGCGGGATCATGAAAACCAGATAAAGCAGGGGCACCCACAGGAAGCGCATTCCCGCCCAGCCGAAGAAGGCCAGGGCGGCCCCGGTTAGGGTAACCAAGATGGCGTACTGGATGACTGTATAGAGCGTCCCCAACTCGCCCATGACGAACATCATCAGACCCAGGACAACGATCAAGGCGCCGAACCAGGACCCGGTCCCGGCGGATGCGGCCAGGCGGTGGCGGTTTCGCCAGATCAGGAACAAGGCAACAGGCGGGATCAGATAGCCGTGGCTATACTCGGGCGATTCCCAGGCGCCGACCATGGACGCTAGGCCGTCCTGGAAGATGAGTCCCAGCAACAGGGCGAGAGCGCCAAGCGAGGCAAGCCGCAGCGCCACACCTTGCCGGTCATCGGCGTCGTGAAAATTACCCAATGTGACTCGGTCCGACAGGGTTTTTGATCCTCGCTCTGCGTCGTCTTGACTGCCGGGTCTTGACTACCGGCCCGGAGAGCTCGCCCCTATGCCTACCACGGACAGGCCTTGACGCAAGCAGGAGTATAGCCGACCCGCCTCGTGCAACCTAGCTCTGCGGGGCGGTGATTTCTAGGTGTCCGGCACTCGGCCACGGCCCTCGTCGCGGGGCGCCAGACCGCTGGAATTTACGGCCGCCGCACCGGCAGTCCACCGCCAGGTACTTGAAAAACCCTAACAATTGAGGGATATTCTTCCTATCGGCGCTGGCTCACACGATCGTGAGC
>JAJFGI010000413.1 GCA_021776215.1 Kiloniellaceae bacterium
TGCCCTTTTTCAGCAACAGCTCGTTGCTGACCGGGCTGAATTCCCACCACGGTGCCACATATCCGGTCGGGCGCTTACCGGATAGCTTCTTGATGAGACCGATGCACTTGTCCATCACCTCTTCTTCTTGTTCAGGCGTCATGGCGATCGGGTTCTCATGCGAGTAGCCGTGCATACCGATTTCGTGGCCAGCATCGACAACGGCCTGCATCTGTTCGGGAAACGTCTCCACCGAATGCCCGGGGATAAACCAAGTCGTCTTGATCCCGAAACGATCGAACAGCTTCACCAACCGCGGCGAACCGACTTCACCGGAAAACATGCCGCGAGATATATCATCGGGGGAGTCTTCTCCCCCATATGAACCCAGCCAGCCGGCGACAGCGTCCACATCCACACCGAACGCGCAGAGAATTTCCTTAGCCATCTGTGATGTCTCCTCCTTCAGGTTTTTATTTCGATCTCGACAAATACAAAGTCATAGTCGTTGGCATTGACGACGTCGTGCTCAACGCCGGCCTGCCTGGCATACGCCTGACCCGCCGTCAGGCTGGCCGTGTTCTCGCCCTCTGGTGTCTGAAGCAGCAGGTTTCCCGTGGTCATCGGGACCACCACGTAGTCCATCTCATGGCGGTGAAAACCGGTTGCCGCTCCGGGCGGGAATCGCCATTCGGTGATTCTGACGCGCTCGTCATCAACCTGGACCGTGGATCTCGCTTGGCGGCGTTCGATATTCATGCTCACCCCCTCGAAGAAGCTTTCACGGCTTTCCATGCCAAGGGCATCAGGGCCGTCGCCAGAAGTATTTTCAGCGCGTCTCCCAGCAGGAACGGCGTAACGCCGAACTGCAGGGCTTTTTCGAAGCCGGTGAACGTGGCGAGCCATGCCGCGCCCATGGCATAGATCACCGCCATGCCGATCACCATCGCCGCCGCGGTCGTCAGCGGATGCCGATCCCATCGGCGCTCCGCCAGCCAACCCACGAGAAGGACGGCGACAACGAAGCCGGCCAGATATCCTCCGGTTGGACCTACCATATAAGCAAGCCCGATGCCTTTCTCGGGCGTACCCGCGAAGACCGGCAATCCGGCCGCCCCCTCGGCGAGATAGAGCGCCACCGTCGCCAGGCCGAGAGTCCGCCCATAGGCCATCCCGAGTACCAGGACCACGAAGGTCTGCATGGTCATCGGAACCGGCCAGAACGGCACCTGGATCTTGGCTGAAGCGGCAAGCAGAAGCGACCCGACGAGGACGAGGCCGACCTTGAATAACAATGACTCGGTTTTTTGCGGCCAGAAAGCCGAAACGAGAACGGTGTTCATCACAAAACCCTCCTTATGGTGTCCGGATTCAACTTAACGACGCCCGCATCTTGTCGAGGAGGGATCGTCTGTCGCGTCGGGCAGCGAGAGCCGCCGGCATATCGACCTTGACGAATCGGGTCGGTGTATGCGGCTGAAGCTGGCCGATAAGATCCATGTCCGCCGAGATCACCGTGCCCAGGGTGAAATAGCCGCCGCCGGAGACCGCATCGCGATGCAGAACAATCGGCTCGGTCCCACCAGGCACCTGAATCGATCCGTACGGATAGCAGCCGTCGACGATATTCGACGGATCGGAGCCGGCGCCGAACGGCTGTTCCCGCTTCTTGAATTCGATGGGGCGGCCGCCGCGGAAGCGATAGCCCATCCGATCCGCTTCCGGCGCGACGGCCCATTCGTCGGCGAAGAAGTTGCGGCCCGCCGCCTCGGTGATCAGCCGCCAGTACAAGCCCGGCAGCACCCGAAGCTCTGCCGTCGTCCCCGGCATGCGCCGCAGGTTTGGGGCTATGCTGCGCCCTTCCGCGGCACCCGGCCCCTTGCCCAGCGGTACGATATCGCCAATCGCCAGCGGCCGACCGTCGATCCCGCCCAGCGAGCCGATCGGATAGGTCGAGCGGCTGTCCAGGGACGGCGGCGTCGCGATGCCGCCGGAGATCGCGATATAGGCCCGGGCGCCGCCCTTGAGATAGTCAAAGGTCAGGACCTGTCCGGCGCGAACCTTGAATGCCGTCCAGCCCGGCTTGCTTTCTCCGTCCAGGCGGGGCGGCAAATCGGCGCCGGTCACGGCGACGGTCGCGTCGACCTCGAATTCGAGCTGCGGCCCCATGAAGACGGATTCCAACGCGGCCGCATCTTCGTCGTTGCCGACCAGAAGATTGGCGGCGCGCAACGCGAAACGGTCCATGGCACCGGAGATGGGGATGCCGAGGTGGAAATATCCCGGACGGCCGAGATCCTGAACGGTCGTGAGGAGACCCGGATTGATGACCTTAAACGCCATGGAGAGCCTCCATCAGCTTGGCATTGTACCCATCGATATCCGCGCTGAAGGCGGCAAGGTCGAACGCGACGTCCCGGATCAGCGGTTCGTAGCGATTGGCCTCCACGTCGGCGAGCGTGGCGTCGTACTCGGCCCGATCGATCGGCTTCCACTTGACGATGTCGCCGGGGTTGAAGAGCACCATGAAGTCCCGCAGGTACGAGGTTGTCTGCTTGGGGTCGTAAATGGTCATCGGCGTAATGCCGAACATCTGGTAGCCGCCGGCACCGCGCACCGAGTAGATGCAGGAAAAGCAACCGCCGTAGCCGACGGTCTGTTTCGGCGTGTCGGTGCGCGGCCGCAGGTATTTCGGCACCTCCAGTTGGCGCTCGCGATCGACCAGTTGATACAGGAACGGCAGCCCGGCGACGAACCCGACCATCGATACGAACCACGGCGACGAATGGTGTGCGACGATGAACTCCGCGGCACTGTCGTAGCCATTGATGCGCGCCGCGTAGTCCAGATCCGTCCCCTTCGGGTCCTGGTGCCGCTCACGGAAACGCATTAGGGTCTCGTGCGTCCAGGGGTCCTGATAGAAAACGGGAACCTCGATGATCCGCGTGTTCAGGCGCCGCTCCGCGCTCTCGGCCACTGTTTCCAGCGTCTTCAGCTCCGCCAGCATGTCGTCGGGTGCGATCTTGTCCGGATCGAACTTGACCTGGAAGCTGGCATTCGCGGGACAGACCTCGGTGAAACCATCGATCTGCGCCGCCCGGACGGCATTGGTCATGGACAGGCTCTTGAAGAACGCGTCGAGCGACATCTCCTCGTCCATCTCGACGAAGATGTGCTCGTCTCCTCCGAAGGTGTATCTGGTTTTCATCGCTCAACAGCTCTCCCTGTCATTCCAACCGGCTTGCATTCTTATCCAGCCATTGCTCAAGCCAGCGGGTGTGAAACGCTCCCTTCCGCACGTCTTCATCCTGCGCCAATGCCTTGAATAAGGGTTTCGTCGTCTTCAGGGCGCCGACGTCAAATTCCATGAGGGCGCGGCTCAGACGCGCAATCGCGGCCTCCCGCGTCTCATCGTGAACGATCAGCTTGGCCAGGAGCGAATCGTAGAACGGCGGGATGGCATAGCCGCTGTACAGCATGCTGTCGAAGCGAACGCCCGGCCCGCCCGGAACGGTGAGCGTTTCGACCACGCCGGGAAACGGCATGAAATCCTTCGACGGATCCTCGGCGTTGAGTCTGACTTCGATCGCGTGTCCGCGTAGGCACACGTCATCCTGGTTCAGACGAAGCGGCTCTCCGGCCGCAATCCGAATCATCTCGCGCACCAGATCGATGCCGGTGACAAGTTCCGTTACCGGGTGCTCGACCTGTATGCGGGTATTCATCTCGATGAAAAAGTAGGCGCCGGTACGGTCGTCGTAGAGAAATTCGACCGTACCGGCGCCCCGGTAGTTAACAGCAGAAGCAATCTTCACCGCCGCCGCACACAGCTCTTCACGGCCTATCTGCGGCAATGTCGCGGACGGTGCCTCCTCCCACACCTTTTGCCGCCGGCGCTGCAGCGAACACTCACGCTCGTAACAATGGATGACCCGCTCTCCGTCGCCCAGCACCTGAACCTCGATATGACGCGCTTTCTCGACGACTTTCTCGATGTAGATGCCGCCGTCGCCGAACGCCGCCGCCGCTTCCGCGCGGGCCTGGGGCGCCAGCCGGTCGAACTC
>JAJFGI010000414.1 GCA_021776215.1 Kiloniellaceae bacterium
GGCCCTTTTTCACGCTTCCGCGGTGTTCCCTCAGGATGCGGTGACGATCGATGGCGAAACACGCGACTACGCCGGGCGGTTTTTCTGTCCCCGCTGCGGCTCGACCGTTTTCGGACGCAGCGCGGACGAAATCGAAGTGAATCTTGGATCCCTGGATGCCCCTGACCAACTGCGGCCAACCTACGAACTCTGGACCGTCCGTCGCGAGTCCTGGTTACCGCCGTTTCCGCTCACGAGACGATACGACCGCGACCGTGACGCCACGGGCCGCTTTGAGGAGTAGGTCGCACGAACGGTGCGAAGGCGCCGTTGATATCGAGACAGGGAAGGTCCGCTCGACCATCCAGCGCCTAGGCAACAATGTATATCCACAGACCCTAGCTAGCTCAGGCAGGGAGCGCTGCGTTCCCGGCTTTCGCGCAGGGCGGTGCGTGTCTCCGGGTCGAAGGGACTACGCTCCTGGGTTGCCCGGTGCAGCGTCTCCGCCAACAGGGCGAGCCGGGCCTCGTCCATCCTCTCCGCCAGCAGGAGGTAGCCACGCCTGCCGCTGCGCCAGACATAGCCGCGCCCGGCGCCCCGATCATGGCGGACAAGATCGACCGGCAGATCCGCGGTGCCGGGCAGCAGGATCAAACTGACTTGGCAGCCGCGGTTGCCGAGGTAGCCGATATGCAGCGCCTCGCCCCGGGTATCGGCCAATCTGACAATTTCCAGGTGGCTCAGGGTTAGGCGCGCGTCCCGCAAATCGGGCAGGTAGGTTTGCGGGCCAAATCGATGCAGGGTCGCAAGCATGACACCGCTGTCGACCGGGGCCGGCGGGCTTGTCGTGGCGTCTTGCGCCCATGTGTCGTGCACCTGCCACGCGCCCGCCAGCGCGGCCGGCGGCGACGCCTGACCCAGCCAGGGCCGCAAGGATGCCAGGGCGGCCACGAGCAGGACGGCAGCGACCGAGGCGGCGACAGCGGCCCGGCGCCAGCGGCGCTTTGGGCGCTGTCCGGGGGCCAGGGCAAACGGCTCGACGCCCTCCTGGGTCGCGGCCTTCAAACGGCTGAGCGTGGCCACGGCTTCCGCCAACGTGTTGTCGTCGGCCAAGGCGCGCGCCACCGCCGCCGCGTCACTGGCCGAGAGCTCGCCGTCCACATAGGCGTTGAGGTGCTGCCAACTCGGCCGGATCGCGCTCATTTCACGGCTCTTTTCGCCGCGATCGGCAGGCTTTGCACGCGGTTCTCGTTGATGACCGCCAGAAGGGCGCCGCGCGCCCGGCTAAGCCGGCTCATCACGGTGCCCAACGGCACACCGAGGAAATCGCCAGCCTCGGTGTAGCTAAAACCGACCATATCGACCAGGGCGATCACTTCGCGGTGCGCCGGCGACAGCTTCGCCATGCCCAGGCGTACCGTCAGCACACTGATCAGCCGGTCGTCGCCCCGCCAGATCTCGTCGCGTGCGTGGTCGCCGTCATCGTCGGCGATCCTGGCGCGGACGGCGCGGTGCTTCTGGCCGTCGAGGAAGGCGTTGCGGAGAATGCGGAACAGCCAGGCGCGGAAGGCCGCCGCGTCCTCCGGCACACGCCCGGCGGAGAACGCCCGGAGGGCGCAATCCTGCACCAGGTCGCGGGCCTGTTCGCGGTCCTGCGTCAGGCTGAGCGCGTAGCCGAACAAGCGGCTCAGGTACGGCTCGATCCGCCGCCGCGGGTCGCGCGACGTGTCGTCCTCGGCTGCCATCCTACAAGCATTGGCCAGCACGACCGGCCATCGCAAGCGCTAATTCGCACCGGCCCGTGCCGGCTGCGGCATGATGGACTCAGGCTATGAGCCGGGCACCAACTCCCCGTCGAGGATGAAGCGGCGGTCGGTTTTGCTGGCCGCCTTGATCTGCAACGTGCCGACTCCCTTCATGCCGGCGAACGCGCCGGTTCCGCCGACCAACTCCCAGAAGCCGTAGTCGAGCAGCTTCGGCTTGCCCTCCGCGCCGGGAACGAAGACGGCACGGACTTGCCATTTCACATAAGCCTTGCCACCGGCGGCGTCGGTGAATTCGAGAAAGCCGCGCGGATCGCCAGCGACCCCGGGCGTGATATCGTGCATGCCGTACTCGGTGACGGCGGCGCCGTTGAGCGGTCCGCTGCCCTCCGCCGTCCCTTCGCGCCGCACCAGCAGTACGAATCGTTTGCTGCCATCGGCGAAGTCCAGCTGCATCTGTTCCTTCGGCGCAAGCACCGCTTCGATTTTGATCGGCTCGGCCCGTACCGGGACGGCAAGCGCCGTGAGGATGGCGGTTGCCGCCACGGCTACGCTGACAAGCTTGGGCATGAAACCTCCTTGAGTAGGTGCGGCCGGACCCCGATTGGCACCGGCCGTCGCTCGCATACCGCGTCTTTGCCGGCGATGGGGATCAACACACCGTGAACGACCTCCGGGTGCGACGGCAAAGCGACCGGGATGGCGCGGGACAGCGCCGGCCCCGACGGCTATCCTGGCGGAACTCATTTATTGTGGAGGGGGAAGGGGATGACCGGCCCGAAGGCCAGCCGCACACCGGCCGCGCTTCAATGGAACACGGACCATGCCGTGCTCACCGTGGCCGAGATGGCGCGGGCCGATGCGGCCGCCATTGCCGGCGGCGTGCCCGGCCATAAGCTGATGAACAACGCCGGCCGCTCGGTCGCCGATGCGATACGTGTCCGCTTTCCGCCAAGTTCGGTCCTGGTCTTGTGTGGCCCAGGCAACAACGGCGGCGATGGCTTTGTTGCCGCACGCTATTTGAACGATGCCGGTTGGCCGGTGCGCGTGGCGCTGCTGGGCCGGCGCGAGGCGCTGCACGGGGATGCGGCGGCCCATGCGGCCTTGTGGTCCGGCGAGGTCATATCGCTCTCCGACACCAACGCGGATTTGGTTGCCGCCGCTGGCGTAGTGGTTGACGCCCTCTTTGGCGCCGGCTTGTCGCGGCCGCTCGCCGGCGTGGCGCGGGATGCGGTGGACGCGGTCGCCGCCGCGCGCGTCCCGGTGGTCGCCGTGGATATGCCGAGTGGCATCACCGGCGATGAGGGCACGGTGCTGGGCGATTGCGCCGTCCGCGCCGAGCTGACCGTGACGTTCTTCCGCAAGAAGCCGGGGCACCTCCTGCTGCCCGGCCGTGACCATTGCGGCGAGGTGGTGGTTGCCGATATCGGCATTCCGCCGGCTGTTCTGGGCGACATAAATCCAGGAGTCTATGAAAACGACCTGGGGCACTGGGCGGCGCGATTGCCCCGGCGTCGGCCGGAAAGCCACAAGTACACCTTCGGCCATGCCGTGATTGCCGGTGGGGAGGGGATGACCGGCGCCGCGCGCCTGGCCGCGCGGGCGGCGCTGCGCGTCGGGGCCGGGCTGGTGACCCTGGCATGCCCGCCGGCGGCGTGGCCGGTGTATGCGCAGGGCAGCCCCAGCGTCATCACGGTCCCGTTGGCCACCCTGGCCGACTTCCGCGAATTGCTAAGCGATCCGCGGAAAAACGCGATCTTGATTGGACCGGGCGCGGGCGTCGGCAAGGCGACGCGCGGGCAGGTCGCGGCGGCCGTGGGCACGGGCAAGGCGGTGGTCATCGATGCCGACGC
>JAJFGI010000415.1 GCA_021776215.1 Kiloniellaceae bacterium
TGGGCGTGGGAAAGCGATGCCGACTGCAGCAAGACCGCATCGGCGGCATCCGCCCCGGCGGCCTTCGCCTTGCCGATCAAATCGCCGAGCACGTCCTGTGCGTGCGTATCGGTGGTCATACGCGGCCTTTCTTCGCGCCCGTCCAAGCCGGGCCCGGTTCATCTTGGCACCAGGGATTTCGTCGCCGTCGGTCTCTCAAGCCGCAACCTTATACAGGGCCGCCCGCCCCGATGCCAGCCCGCGGTCATGGTTGCGGCCCCGGCAACCAGAGTTGGTCCGGCCACCCGGCGCCGACGTCGGCGCAGGGCATTTCCGCGTGGTGCCAGGAGCGATCGTCCATAGCGCCATTCTCTGTTCTGCGTGATGTTTCTGCCAACATAGGCGGGTGGCCGCTGGTGCAGGCAGGCGGTCGAGCCCAGTAAAACGGTGCCGCAGGTGCGTTAGCCGCAGCCACGGGCGCCTAACCCAGCACATCGCCCAAGCGACCCTCTAGAAACCGTCGCTCGGCCGCATTGCGGGTAAGGGTTAGGGTTTGGCGATAGGCCCTGGCGGCCGCGGCCTTGCGGCCGGCGCGGCGCAGCGTATCGGCGTGGGCGGCATGGAAGGGCTGGTAGCGGGCGAGGGCGCCTTGTCTCTCCAGTTCGGCCAGCGTCGGCAGCGCGGCTTCGGCGCCATCGGCAAAGGACAGCGCCACGGCGGCGTTGAGCCGGACCACCGGCGAGGGCTGGAGGGCGTAGAGCTCGCCATAGAGCCGCGTGATCTGCCGCCAGTCGGTCGCGGCGTAGTTCGGCGCCTGGGCGTGGAGCGCACTGATCGCCGCCTGGATCTGATAGGGCCCGGGGCAGCCCCGGGCGAGCGCGTCTTCCAGCAGGCGGGTCCCGGCCGCGATCAGGTCCCGGTCCCAGAGCCCACGGTCCTGCCGTTCCAGGGTGATCAGGTCGCCTTGGCTGTCGCTGCGCGCAAGGCGCCGGGAGTCATGCAGCATCATCAGGGCAAGCAGGCCGGCGGCTTCCGGCTCGGTCGGCACGAGCTGAGCCAGGATCCGGCCCAGGCGGATCGCCTCCCGGCACAGCTCACCACGGGTCGGCGCCTCGCCGGAGGTCGCGGCGTAGCCCTCATTGAAGATCAGGTAGATGACCGCAAGCACCGAGCCGAGCCGCTCCGCCCAAAGGTCCGGCTGCGGCACCTCGTAGGGGATGCCGGCGGCCTTGATCTTGCGCTTGGCGCGGGTCAGGCGCTGGGCCATGGTCGCCTCCGGCACCAGGAAGGCGCGCGCGATTTCGTCCGTTGCCAAGCCGCCCAATGTCCGTAGGGTCAGCGCGACCCGCGCCGCCTCGGCCAGGGCCGGGTGGCAGCAGGTGAAGATCAGCCGAAGCCGCTCGTCGGCGATGGTGTCGTCCACGTCATCATCCTGCCCGGTCTGGCGGTCGATCTCGTGCAGCACGGCAAGCTCGGCGCGCTTAACCTGGAAATTGGCGTCCCGGCGCAGCCTGTCGATCGCCTTGCGCCGGGCGGTTTGCAGCAGCCAGGCGCGGGGCCGTGCCGGCACGCCATCCCTGGGCCAGTGTCCCAGTGCGGCGACGACGGCATCCTGGAGCACGTCCTCGGCTATGGCGAAGTCGCGCAGCTGCCCGACCAGGCTCGCCAGGACACGGCCCCATTCCTCGCGGACCACGTCTTTGATGGCCGCCCGAATCTGCTCCAGCGATGCCGGCGTCAATCAACCTCCGTTACCGGGGCCGCCAACCTGGCAGCCCTAAAAAAGGTCGGCCTCGGCCTCATTCATAGACCATGACGGGCCGGATCTCGATAGACCCGTAAGCCGCCGTTGGAATGCGCGCGGCATAGGCGATTGCCTCGTCGAGATCCTTGCAGTCGAGAATATAGTAACCGCCGAGCTGCTCCTTGGTCTCGGCGAAGGGGCCATCGGTGGTTTCGGTCTTGCCGCCGCGAATCCGTACCGTGGTAGCCGTGGCAACCGGCTGCAGCGCATCGCCGGCAACCATCACGCGCTTCTCCTGAACGTCCTTGGTAAAGGCCATATAGTCTTGCATCAGCTGGCCCATTTCCGGCGTACCGGGTTGAGGCTGTTTGGCTTCATCGCCGTAGATCAGGCACATGTATTTCATCTGATAGCCTCCCGATTGCAGCCCCGCCATCGGGGCTTTCCCTTTATAGACGAACGGCGGTCGTTGGAATCGACATCGCATCAAAGAATTTTAGTCCACCTAACTGTGACAAACGCCATGCAGCACCAAACGACGGCTTTTCCTGGCCGATATCCGCCATTGCTCTCCGATCGCCCCCGGCCCCTGCGCCCGGCTGTTGCGTTGGCCTGCCGCATTGGCTAAGTCTGGCGCCGCCATGGCCGCACCCCTCGAAATCGTCATCCTGTCCGGCAGCCCGCGGCGCCGTTCGTACACGCGGAGTCTGGCGCACCATATCGGGGACGTGCTGGGCCGGGATGGCGCCCGGGTCGAGTTGATCGACCTGCACGAAACGCCGTTGCCATCGCTGGATCCGGAATTGCGCGGGGCGCGGAATATTCATCCCGATGCCGGTGTGGCGACGCTGCTGCGCGCGGCGGCGGCGGCGGATGCCTATGTTCTCGCCTCGCCGACCTACCACAACAGCTATGCCGGCGTGCTCAAGAATGCCCTCGATTATCTGAGCATCCACGATTTCCGCTATCGGCCGGTGGGCCTGGCCGGGCATGGCGGACGATCGACGCACGCGGTCGATCATCTGCGCCAGGTGGTGCGCGGTGTCCTCGGGGTGACCATCCCCACGCAGGTCTGCACGCGCGAATCCGACTACGCCGACAA
>JAJFGI010000416.1 GCA_021776215.1 Kiloniellaceae bacterium
GACGCGGCGAGGGCACGTCGTTCGCCGGCTTCCAGGCCTATTCCGATACCGGCCAACAAAAGCATCAGCCAAGCCAGGAGTAGGCTCCACCAGGGTCCGGCGCCGAGCCTTTCCGCCGCGAGGTACGCGGATACGGTCAGCGCCAACCCGATAGCCGGCCGCCCGACTGCGAGGCCGAGCGTCACACCCTTGTCGCGGGCAATCAAGGCCAGCAGGCACACCGCCCACAAGGTCATGCCGGTACCGGCGCCGGCCAGGGCGCCCGCGGGTCCCAGGCTCGTTGCGAGCATCGACACCGCCAGGGTCATGGCCGCCGCGCCGGCCAGGGCCGCCAATCCCGCGACAATGTACCGCTCCCGAATCATGAGCAACGGATTGAGCGCGGTTGCCGCGGTGAGGGGCAGGAGCAACCACAGCGCCGGTCCCAACATCGCGCCGGTCGCCGCGTAGCCATCTCCGAACACGCGCACCATCAGCCATGGCCCGATGGCCCAGCCCGCTAAACCCAAGGCGGCGGCGAAGGCGAAGGCCAGACGCAGCATGGCGTCGGCATAGCGCGTATCGCTGCCGTCAGCGCGCGCCGTCGCCCGGCTGAGGACCGGCAAGGCGGCACGACCGATGGCCCAGGGCAAGTTGCAGAGCAGGACAAGCGCCTGCATCGCCAATGCCAAATGACCGATGCCGGCCTTATCGGCGGCGATTTGCGCGTAGAGCACCAGCGGGCCCTGCACCATCCAGGCGGATAGCACTGCGGCGAGGCCCGCCAGCACCCCTTTGGTCAGCAGCGGAATCAGTGGCCGCCACATCAATGGAACACGCGCGAACGTGACATGGCGGCGTATCAGCATCAGCCCGCGCCCGCCCTGAACCAGGTGCATGGCTGCGTGTAGGGCGGCAATCTCGAGCACGCCGCCGCCGGCGGCGAGGATCGCCAGGCCCAGGCCGACCTCGGCCGGACGAAACAGTGCCTCTTGCCGGAACGTGAGATGCGAGATTTCGAAGGCGTTGAAGATGTCCTCGGCCATGGTGGTCACGGCGCGGCCAGCCAGCGCCAGCGACAGAATCCCAAGGAGCAGCCGGACCAAAGTCTCGGCATTGGCGGCCCAACCGACGCCAGCGCATAAACCCGCCGCCAGGAGTATCAGCGGCCCGCGAACTGTAACCATCCGCGCCGCCTGAACGCGGCCACGGTCATGATCGCACCCGGCCTCGCGCGCCAGGACGATGGCGAAGCCAAGGGCCGTTAGGGGAAGAAAGACCCCGTACCACGACTGCCCATAGGCCAATAGGCCGTACATCTCCGGCCCCAGGGTCCGGGCCAGCACGACGACATAGAGCGCCCGCAAAACGGTGGTCATGGATCGCGCCGCAAAGAGGTATCCGGCGTTTGCCGCGATCGACCGAAACCCGGATGGCGGCCGGGACGAGGTGTCGGACACCGTCACAGCCGCAAGATAAAATGATTACCGTCGACCGTGGCGGTGCGCGGGGCGTGCTCGGCGACGAATTCCACCACGGCGCCCTCGACCGGACAGGCGCCATGCTCCTCGTAGGAATGATCGCCGTCGATATAGACCCAATCGAAGGTGGTATCGGCGAGAGTTGTGGCGGCACGCCGAGACATCGCCTAGATCCCCGATGTCTTGGCATCGACGCCGGCCAGGCCGCACAGCTCCGCGTACATATCGCGGGTCTGCCCATCCAGCGGGATTTCTGGGCGCGATCGATGCAGTGCCGCATCGGGGAAATCGGTGTCGATGCGGGCGCCGGTAAAGGCGGCGAGGCGTGGTAGATACGCCGTGTCGAGCACCTGGGCATAGTGAATGAAAAGCCATCGGCCATGGTGCCTCTGCCGCGCGAGGATGTGCCCGTACATGAGGCGCCACAATTCCAGCAGCCGGTCTGTCGGGATATACATGCCGCGCAGGTATGGCTGAACCCGGCATTCCTTGGCGATGCTGGCCGCCGTCTCCGCCGGATGACGAAAAACGCACAGAAACACCGTCCGCTCCAGATCGAGGAACGGCCGCCACACCGGCAGAGTGTAGCTGAACCGGGGGTCCTTGAAGCAAAACGGCGTGTGTGCGGTCAGGGTGCCGATCTGCCGTTCAATGGTCGCGGTGCCCCGGATAGGCGCGGACAGGGGAACCGGCATCAGCCAGGCTTGGCCGCGTCTGGGTATGGCCTGCGCGCGGCGCCAGGGCAGGCCGAGGAACCGTGCTAGCCGCAAGACGGGATGCTGCAGCCGCTGTCCGGCGGTCAGCGACGCGTCGAGGATGCGCTCGTTGATGTCGTTGACCTCGCGCCCCTCGAAGAACCCCTTGGGATTGCTGTCGCGCGGCGGCAGATAGTCGGTGCCGATGAAATAGCCGCTGCGCGCGAGCGTGCCGGCCAGCATGCTGGTGCCGCTACGCCCGGCGCCGGCGATGATGACACTGTTCATGGAGCGGCGCCTTCGCCGGCGGCGGGCACAGCCACGCCTTCGCCGGCGCGGTCCCGGTCGATGGGCGGAACCGCCGCGCGCAGTCCGCTCAACAAGCCAAGATTCCAGATGACAAGTCCCAGCAGCACCGCCGGTGCCAGGGCAACGAACATCCAGCGGCGGCCGCTGCCCCAGCGTATCGTCCGGTAGGTGGTATCGGCGAACTTTGACAGGAAAAGGAGGCCTGCGAGCGGCCAGAACCGGACGGCCAGTCGCCCCCGCAAGGGCACCGCCCGCCGTGCCAGCGCCGAATGCCGGCCAAGCCAGAATAGATGGGTGGTGAAATGACGAAAGCCGGCGATGTTCATGTGATCGACCCGGGCCGCCGCCGTGAACCAGGGCTTGAGGCCGGCGGCGACCAGTTTGGCCCCCAGGATGGTATCCTCGGCGGCGGCAAAGCGGGACGGAAAGCCGCCGACCCGCGCCAAGGCCGGCACCGGCAAAAGCAGGTTGCACGAGGCGATTGCCGCCGTCGCGCGATCGGGCAGAAACGGAGAGACGCCGGCGAACTCGATGGTCCACAGGGCCAGACCCCAGGTCCCGCCCGACACCGAATAACCGACGGAGCCGACGATATAGCGGCCGGGGTGGCGGTGCGCGGCCGCCAGCAATCGTTCCAGCCAGGTGCGAACGGGGAGCACGTCGGCGTCGACAAACGCCTGCCACCGGCCGTGCCCATGATCCGCGGCGATGTTGCGCGCGGCACCGGCCAGTAACCGCCGGTCGCGGTGAATGACCCGCACGCACGGGTCTTTGGCTGTCAGCGCGGCGGTCGGGTCGCCGAGCCCTGAATGGACGACGACGATCTCGCTGGGACGCACCGTCTGGTCGAGCAGAGCGTCGATGACGCGGCCCAAGTGCGGGCAGGTCCCATAGGCGGGGATGCCCACCGACACCGTATCGCTTTCAGCAATCATCACCGGTCTCTGCGGCAAGACGCGGACCGTTCCGGTTATGTCGTGTTGGCAGCACCGCCCGGTAGACTCCCTGATATTGAGCCCGCCGGCACGCCTGCAATACCGGATCGCCCCCGGACCCGATTATCTCGCGCAGCCGCCAATACCCGTCATCCGCCAGGGTGCGGAGCACGAGCCGCGCCCGTTGCGCCGGCCCCGGTGCCGCCCGTGCCAGCGATAGGCCGCCCGACCACGCGCGCGCCATCAGCCACTCGGGTCGCAGCCGTTCCTTGGCGATGAAATGACCGACGCGCATGGCCGGAACGTAGTATATTTCATGGCCTTGGGACCGAAGCTGACCCAGCAAGGCAAATTCCTCGCCGGACGCCAAGCTGGTACCCGTGCGGCCAAGCTGTTCGGAAAACCGCACATTGCCGAGAGCACTCCGGCGCACCGCCATGTTGGCCCCGAAGGGCAGACGATGGCGCGGAAAAACCCGTGCCCGCGGGCCGAGATCGAGGATCGAGTAATAGCCCTCCACCCCCGGACCGAGCCAATCCGGCCGTGGGACCTCGAACTCCGGCTCGACCGGTCCACCGGCTGCCGATGCGTGGGGATGGTTGGCAAACACGTCCGCAACGGCAGCCAGCCAGCCGGCGGTCGGTACGGCGTCGTCATCGAGGAATGCGATGATTTCTCCGGTCGCGGCGGCAATGCCGGTGTTGCGCGCGCGCGACAATCCTTGCGTCGGTTCGGATACATAGCGGACCGGGAGAACGGAACGCAGAGTCTCGGCGCAGCGGCGGACGACCTCAACCGTGTCATCGTGAGAGTTGTTGTCGACGACAATGATCTCGGCGGAAACGTCGGCGCCCGGCTGGCGGAACGCCAGCAGAGCGCGGGCGAGCAGAGCGGCGCGATTATAGGTGCAGATGACAATACTGATCCGCGGCCCGGGCATGGTCAGGGCCCGGCGCGGCGGACGGTCGGCGCCGCGACCTTTTGCATGCCTTTCAGGGACCCGTCAGCGGTTCCCAAAAGCCCGCGCAAAAAGCCGCAGTTCCAAACCAGCAGACCAAGGGTAATGCCGGGCAGGAGGGCCAGGAAAAGAAGCCGCTGTCCCTTACCCCACCGCAGCACCCGGGCATAGATGAGAGTCAGCTTGGCCACCCACAACCCCAGGGCCAGGGGCCACACGTGCGCCGCCGCCGAGCCACGCAGGCGCACCCGCCGGCGACAGCGCGCCGACCAGCCTCCCAACCAAAAAAGATGCGACAGGCAGTGGCGCCAGCCGGGGATGTTCACATGAGCGCCGCGAGCGGCGGCGCAGAACCAATTGCCGGACCCCGATTCCCGTAGCCTGGCGGCCAGCAAGGAATCCTCGCCCGCCGCAAAGGTCTCGTCGAAACCGCCGGCACGGCGAACGTCGGCGGTTCGCGCGAGTAAGTTGGCCGAGGCGCCGCCCTGCACCTCGCCGTCGGGCAAGTAGGGGTGCACGCCGCTGAACTCGATGGCCCATAGGCACAGGCCCCAATAGCCGCCGCTGACCGCATGGCCGATGGACCCGGCAACGAAACGGTTCGGGGCGCCGCGCGCGGCCTCCAGCAAAGCCGCGAGCCAGCCCGGGGCGGGCACCACATCGCTATCGAGAAAGGCGACCCATTCGGTCCGCACCTCCCGCAATCCCAGGTTTCGCGCCCCTGCGGCGAACAGTCTTTGCGGCCGGTGGAGGATTTGGACGGCGGCGTCCGCGCGTGCCAGCGACCCGCTTGGGTCAGCCGCGCCGCTGTGGGCGACGATGATCGCCTTGGCGTGCAGCGTTTGAGTCCGCAGTGCCGCGATCACCTTGGGCAAATGCGGACTCGGCCCGTATGACGGGATGACGACTGTGACATCCGCTTCCGCCACCGGCATGGTTCACTTCCGCAACCAACGCCAGGCATCACTGATCTGGGTATCGAGATCGGCGCGTTTGGGCGTCCAACCGAGAATTTTCTGCGCGGCCGTGGCGTCGGCAACCAGGCGCGCGGGATCGCCCGCCCGGCGCGCGGCGACCTCGACCTCGAAGTTCAGG
>JAJFGI010000417.1 GCA_021776215.1 Kiloniellaceae bacterium
CTGGCGGGCGTCCAGATCGATCGAGCCCACCCGGAAGCCGCGCGCCAGCAGCGCCACGATCACGTGCATCGCCGTCGTCGATTTGCCCGACCCGCCCTTCTCGTTGCCCAGAACGATCACCCGCGCCCGGCCGGGCGCGCCCGGCTTGCGGTCGGCGCGAAACGGGCACTCGGGGTCCTCGCAAGCGGGGAAAGGCGGGGTGGCCTGACATTTGCTGCAGTCGCTCACGATGGCCCGGTCCTTGGAATGCCGCTCGGCGGCCATCGGCGGGGGACTGAAACGAGGCGTCCACCAACGCGCGAAAGGCTCGGCCGCGGGAGACCGGAAATATGGTATATTTAGGTATAATAAATACTTAAGAAATAATGTTGATCGATTTCGGTAACCCGCCCGGACCCCTACGGGTCGGCTGCCACCGATTGATCGGGATCAAGGCGCCCCACCGCGCCGAGGCGCATAAGGACGCTAGGGTCGGCGGTGCGACCGGCGGGTTAGGATACCAGGCTGGGCCGGCGTCCGAAGATCGACAATACCTCGGTCATGCTGGTCGCTTGCTTGAGCGTTTCGCGACCGCGGGAGACGACGTAGTCGCCGCCCGATCCTGGCCCGGCTGTGCGCTTGGCGATGCGGTAGGCGGGCGCCGCGTGGCTATGCCGGAAAACGGAAAAGACGGCGCTGCCGCTGCGCTGGTCGATGGCATAGTCGCGCCACTCGCCAGAGGCGACCTGACGGCTGTACAGCGAAAGGAGTTGATTGAGTTCGCGGCGGTTGAAAAACGTGGCCCTGGCCGACGTGCGGATATCGTCGAGGTGGTAGAGCTTGGTCATGAAACCCGCGGTTCTCCCCAGGAAAATTCAGGTCCTTTGTGTGCCCTAGTTTTCCCCAATTCGAGGCCGCCGTCCAGAGATCTGATGCCTGCCCGCCGGTTAATAGGTGCCGCTGTCCGGCCCGGCGGCCACCGGTGCCTCGACGAGCTGGCCACGAGGCTGCGACGGCGGCAGGTAACCGTGCGCGAAGTTGAGCCGGGTTTGGTTGCTCGCCATGTAGTCCGGCCGGTCGTAGCAGGAGACCCCGCCCAGGGTCCGGTAGCAATACAGCGAGGCCGCGAGGGTGGCCATGCGGGTGTCCGGCTCGGGGAACTCTTGGCAATACGGCTCGTTGTCTGTGAGATGGAGGACCGAGCAGTCTTCCTTGAGGGCCCGGCTCGCCGCATGGTCGGTGAGTGTCTTGTCGGTGTAGGCGAGGCTGACTAGGCTGGCCCCGGCAAGAAGGGCGGTATCCGCCGGCGTACAGGCGGCGAGGCCTAGAAATGCAGTCAGGAGAAGCGGCAGGCGTGTCATACCTTGACGTCCTTCATCCGCCCAGTCGCGGGCCGTTAACCATATTGGGCGCCGTGGCGTCGGGTCGAAATGAGGCATCCTGCCGTCGTCGACCGGGGCTGGCATCACGGCGTCCTTGCCCTAAAGTCTGGGCTTTGCGAGTAAATAAAGCGTTAGCCGGGCCGGCCCCGGCGCCCGAATGAGAAGGGACGGAATATCATGGCGGCGGTAACTCCGGTTTGCGAGCTCGGCTGGAAAGCGCGGGATTTCGCGCTCAAGGGGATCGACGACAAAACCCATACCCTGGACTCGGTGCGCGGGACAAAGGGCACCCTGGTGATGTTCATCTGCAATCACTGCCCTTATGTGAAATCGGTCGTCGGCCGCATTGTCCGCGATGTCGAGGATCTCAAGGCGGTGGGCATCGGGTCGGTTGCCATCATGGCCAACGATACCGAGGCCTATCCCGAGGACTCGTTCGAGAACATGAAGGCTTTCGCCGACCTACATGGCATTCATTTCCCCTATATAATCGACCCCACACAAGATGTAGCACGCACCTATGGCGCCGCGTGCACGCCCGATTTCTTCGGTTTCAACAAGGACCTGAAGCTGTGCTACCGGGGCCGGCTGGATGCCTCCAAGACGACGCTTGTGGAGGGGGCCCGGCGCGAGCTCTACGAGGCGATGGTGCAGATTGCCGAGACCGGCCGCGGGCCGGAGGAGCAGATCCCTTCCATGGGCTGCTCCATCAAGTGGCGGGCGGCCTAGGACGAGGATCCAGGAAACCCTGTTGATCCCTAGGGCGAAGCACCTTAATAACGGGGGCCCAGGCCGACCGAGCTGATTTGGCGTGGGGAGGGCCCGTAGGCGACACTGGGCCAAGGGAGCGGTCGTGGCCGATATATTCAAGGAAGTCGATGAAGATCTGCGGCGCGACAACGCCGCCAAGGTCTGGAAGAAGTACGGTGCCTTGATAATCGGGGCGGCGGTCGTCGTGATATTGGCGGTGGCCGGCCTGCAGGTCTGGCGCGCCTACGATCTCGACCAGCGCGGCAAGCGGTCGGATCAATTCGCCACCGCGCTCGACGCGGCGGCCACGGGCGACACCGTCTCCGCGCAGGAGGCCCTGCGCGGTCTGAGTGATCCGACCGCTGGCGGCTACCGCGGTCTAGCGGCGTTCGAGGAGGCGCGGTTGCGCGCCGACAATGGCGACATCGATGGCGCGATCGTCATCTGGGACCGTCTTGCCGAGACCTCGTCGCTGGGGGAAAGCCTGCAGGCGGCGGCGGTCATCCTATCGGTGCTGCATCAAATCGATACCGGCGACGCGCAGGCGCTGCGCCAGCGTCTGGAGCCGCTGACGACGGAGGGGCAGGCCTACCGTGCTGCTGCCCTCGAGTTGTCGGCCTTGTTGGCCCTGCGCCAGGGCGACCAGGAGGCTGCCCGCACCCTGTATAGCAGCATTGCCGATGACCGCAACGCGCCCGCGGGCGCCCGCGGGCGGGCGACACAGATGCTTGCGGCGCTGAAGGGTTAGCCCCGACTTATGCACAGGTCCTTGTTCCGCGTTGTCAGCCTGCTCGGGCTGGCGTTCCTATTGACGGCTTGCGAGAGCCTGAATCCCCTCGACCTGTTCGACAAGAAGCGCGACGAGCCGCTGCCGGGCACGCGTATCGCCATCCTCTCCCTCGATCGCGGCCTGCAGCCGGATCCGAGCATTGCCGATATGCGGGTCGCCGTGTCCGAGCCCTATGTGAACGACGCGTGGACTCAGTATGGCGGTAGCCCGGCCCACGTCATGTATCACCTATCCCTGGGGGAATCGCCGCGCCGGGCCTGGACCAGCGATGTCGGTGACGGATCGGACGATGCCCGGCAGATCCTGGCGCAGCCGCTGGTGGTGAACGGTACGGTCTATACCATGGACGCGCTGTCCGTGATCACCGCCTTCGACGCCGAGCGTGGACGCGTTCAATGGCGTGTCGATCTGGAGCCGGAGGACGAGGACGACGGCTACTTCGGCGGCGGCATCGCCTTCGACGGCGGCCGCCTCTATGTGACGACCGGGTTCGCCCGGGTCTTTGCCCTGGATGCGACGTCCGGAGAAGTCATCTGGAACCAGCGCGTTCCGGCCCCTGTGCGCGCCGCGCCGGCGGTGGCCGGTGGCCGGGTGTTCGCGGTCACCCTCGACAATCAAACCATCGCCCTGGCCGCCGACGATGGCCGGCGCCTGTGGACCCATAGCGGCATTCAGGAAGTCACCAGCCTGGTCGGCGGCGCCAGCCCGGCGGTTTCCGGGTCGACCGTGGTGGTGCCCTATTCCTCGGGCGAGATCGTCGGCCTGCTGGCGGAAACCGGCCGGCCTTTGTGGGCCGATAGCCTGGCCTCGGTCGCCCGCGCCGATCCGCTCGGCGATCTGGCGCAGATTCGCGGCGCCCCGGTTGTCGATCGCGGCATCGTCTTTGCCATCAGCAATTCCGGGCGCATGGTGGCGATCGATCTGCGCCAGGGGGTGCGGGCCTGGGAGGCGGAGGTCGGCGGCGTCGAAATGCCCTGGGTCGGCGGCGAATTCATCTTCGTCGTGACCAACGATGCGCAGGTCGTCGCGCTGACCCGGCGTGACGGGCGCATCCGCTGGGTGCAGCCGCTGCCGCGCTTCAAGGACCCGGAGGACCAGACCGGGCCGATCGCCTGGAGCGGCCCGGTTCTGGCCGGGGACCGATTGATCGTTGCCGGTTCGCAAGGGGAGGCCGTCTCGCTGTCGCCCTATACCGGCGAGGTGCTCGGCGTCATCGACCTGCCGGACGGTGTCACCGTGGCCCCGGTGGTGGCCGGCAACACCCTGTATTTCCTGACCGGCGGAGGGGATCTGGTGGCCATGCGCTGAGCGTGGCCGTTGGCCGCGTCACGTGCGCTGGCCCGGTTCCCGGGTTTGCAATGAGCTTCAAAATCGCCATCGTCGGCCGCCCGAATGTCGGCAAGTCCACCCTGTTCAATCGCTTGTCCGGGCGCCGGCAGGCGTTGGTGGACGAGCAGCCGGGCGTCACCCGCGACCGGCGCAGCGCCGCCGCCCACCTGCTCGACCTGTCGTTCACGGTGATCGACACCGCCGGTCTGGAGGATGCGCCGACCGCCAGCCTCGAGGCGCGCATGGTCGAGCAGACCGAGAAGGCGGTCGCCGAAGCCGATCTGATTCTCTTCGTGATCGACGCGCGCGCCGGGCTGTTGGCGTTGGATCGGCACTTCGCCAACGTGCTGCGGCGCAGCCGGACGCCGGTGGTACTGGTCGCCAACAAATGCGAAGGCGCGGCCGCCGAGGCGGGGCGCCATGAGGCCTTTGCCCTGGGCCTGGGCGAGGCGGTGCCGGTGTCGGCCGAACATGCCCTGGGCCTGAGCGACCTGCGCGATGCGATCGCCGAACATATGGGCCCGCCGGATGGCGGGGAGGCCGAACCGGACGAGGACGAGGCGGCGGCGGACCAGCCGCTGCGCCTGGCGATCGTCGGCCGCCCGAACGTCGGCAAGTCGACCCTGGTCAACCGCCTGCTGGGCGAGGAGCGGGTGCTGACCGGCCCCGAGGCCGGCATCACCCGCGACGCCATCGAGATCGACTGGACCTACAAGGGGCGGCCGATCCGCCTGATCGATACGGCGGGCCTGCGCCGCCGGGCCCGGACGACCGCCAAGCTGGAAAAGCTGTCCGCCGCGGAAACCCGCCGCGCCATCGATTTCGCCGAGGTCGTCGTCCTGGTGATCGAGGCGGAAACCGGCCTGGAGAAGCAGGACCTGACCATCGCCCGGCAAGTGGTCGAGGAGGGCCGGGCGCTGATTATCGCGATCAATAAATGGGATGCTTGCCCGGACCGGGCGGCGGCGCAGGCGGCCGTGCGCGACCGCCTGATGCGCTCGCTGTCGCAGACCGAGGGCATCCTGGTGGTGCCCATCTCGGCCCTGCGGGGTCAGCACTTGGATCGGCTGATGGCCGCGGTCTTCGCTGTGCGCGAGGTATGGGAGCGGCGCATTCCCACCGGCGCGCTCAACCGCTGGCTGGCCGCCACCACCGAGGCGCACCCGCCGCCGGCCCCCAGCGGCCGGCGCCTCAAGCTGCGCTACATGACCCAGGCCAAGAGCCGCCCGCCCACATTCGTGATCTTCTGCTCCCGGCCCCAGGCGTTGCCGGCGTCCTATGTGCGCTATCTGGAAAACGCGCTGCGCGCCGATTTCGACCTCCCCGGCACGCCCATCCGCATCCATTTGCGCAAGGGGGAAAATCCTTACGCGCCGGAGAAATAGAAGGCCTGCCTGGTAGGATGATCAATATGGGTAGCGTCCCCTTGTCCCTTTTCCCTTTTTCTACTGGTTAGCGTCCCCTTTTTCTACTTTTGCCCAAGTTGGTTTGCTCGGACGCTGCCGATTCACGCCTATGTCACCTTGGCGGAGAATATCTGCGTCGGCATTAACCAATTCTTAACCAAGTATTAACCAAAAGTTTACAATCTGCGGGGGTCATCGAAATGCTCTTCGGCAGCAACTCTTCGGGAGGCCCACATGCGGCATCTAACTTGGCCGGCCAAGACCGAGCCGTCACTTCACGAGGTTCTCAGCGATCCGATCGTGCGCCTGATGATGACCTGCGACAATGTGAGCGACGACGATTTGATCGACCTGATCGAGACCCACCAGCGCAACCTCGCCGTTCGCTTTTGGCGAAGCACTGGGCCGTGTTCCGGCGAGACACTCTTTCATGAATTGCTCCGGCACCATCGCAACCTACGGCGGTGGAAACGTATCAGGGCCCTGGGTCTTGACCGCGTTCTCGGAGGTGCCGAAGAAGCGCTTGATGCACAGGTGTTGCTTGATCCACTTAAAGAACAGCTCGATTTGCCAGCGGCATTTGTAGAGCTGCGCGACGGTGAGCGGCGGTAAGGCGAAGTTGTTGGTCAGGAAGGCGAGACGCTTGCCGGTCCCGCTGTCGCGGTAGGCGATGAAGGGGAAAAGGGGACGCTACCCTTCTTTTTCTTCTGCCCATCCTGTTAGATTGTCCGCATGCCTCGCCTCGCCCGAACCGTCGGCGCCGGCGTGCCCCATCACATCACTCAGCGGGGCAATCGTCGTGAGGAGGTGTTCTTTACCGATGAGGGTCGTCTCGACTATCTGGCGTGGCTGAAGAACTACGCCGAAAGAAGCGAGGTGGACATTATCGCCTATTGCCTCATGACCAACCACGCTCACCTTATCGCGGTGTCGGCAACCGAAGATGGCCTGCAGCGGGCGCTCAAACCCCTGCACATGCGATATGCCCAAGGCATCAACCGCGCCCATGACTGGAAAGGTCACCTCTGCAGGGACGGTTCTTTTCGTCGGCGCTCGATGAGAACTATCTTTGGGCGGCCATACGCTATGTCGAGCGCAATCCTGTGCGGGCCAGGATGGTGCGTAAGGCAGAGAACTATCGCTGGTCGAGCGCGAGCGCGCACTGCGGATTGCGACACGATTCAACACTGACCGACAAGTCCGCCTGGCGCCGGCAATTCGAAAACATCGGGGACTGGTCCGCTTGGCTCGCCGAAGGTGATGAACCGGACAAGCTCGACGTATTGCGGCGCAATGCAGACAAAGGCCTGCCCTGCGGGTCGGAGAAATTTATCCGGAAACTGGAGAAGCTGACGGGGCGAGCGTTACAGTGTCGACCACGGGGACGACCGAAGAAGCGAGATGATGAATAAGGGCAGCGTCCCCTTTATCTTTGGATCGGCTGATGGCCGCGGTCTTCGCTGTGCGCGAGGTATGGGAGCGGCGCATTCCCACCGGCGCGCTCAACCGCTGGCTGGCCGCCACCACCCAGGCGCACCCGCCGCCGGCCCCCAGCGGCCGGCGCCTCAAGCTGCGCTACATGACCCAGGCCAAGAGCCGCCCGCCGACCTTCGTGATCTTCTGCTCCCGGCCCCAGGCGTTGCCGGCGTCCTACGTGCGCTACCTGGAAAACGCGCTGCGCGCCGATTTCGACCTCCCCGGCACGCCCGTCCGCATCCATTTGCGCAAGGGGGAAAAACCTTACGCGCCGGAGAAGTAACGGAATCGTTGAAGGTTTTTCCGACGCCGATGAACGAAAAGGGTAGCGTCCCCTTTTATCCCAAGCGTCCCCTTTTATCCTTTAATGTTAAATAAATAGCTTCCGCCAATTATAGAGTATCGCAG
>JAJFGI010000418.1 GCA_021776215.1 Kiloniellaceae bacterium
TTTGATCCCGGTCCACTCGCGGTCGATGTCGGTGCCGTCCTCGTTGAGGTCAAATTCCTCGGCGAGGTCCGGTGTCATCCGCATGATGACGACAATGTGCATCGTGCGCGTCCTCCTCTTGGGTTCGTGGGCGGTCGTTTCCCTATCAGATCTCACGCCGAAGGTTGGTCGACCCCCGTGTGCTCCCGGGCACTCAATTTGGGAGGCTCTCGCGCATCGAAAGTTGGTACCTTAATGTCTTCCAGTCCCAACGGATTTCCGGCCGCAACCGGAGATCATGGATGATCGCGTTGGCGTTGAGAATGTCAATGATATTGTCGACAATCTTGCCGACGACGGCAGGATATGGCATGATTTTGCGGTAACGGGACGCCGCCAGTGGGCGCGGCCACAGAGATCCTGCGAGCGGAGGACGTTTTTCTCATGGCAAAGGTCAAACCGAGTGCCGATGTCGCCGAGGTTCTGATCATAGGGGCCGGGGCGTCGGGCTCAGTTGCAGCCAAGGAACTCGCCGAGAACGGTTTTCAAGTCGTATGTTTGGAGCAGGGGCCGCGGGTCGACAACGGCGAATTCTGGGGCGACAAGCCGGAATGGGAGCTGATGTCGCAGAAGCGTTGGCACCCCAACCCCAACGTCCGGGATCTGGAGAACGACTACCCGATCAATACGGATGAATCGGACGTCAATCCGCTGATGTACAACGCGGTGGGTGGCAGCACGATTCTCTATGCCGCGCATTGGCAGCGATTCATGCCCTCTGATTTCCGGGTCAAGACTTTGGACGGCGTTGCCGATGATTGGCCTTTCACCTATGAGGACCTCGAGCCCTTCTACGACCGGATGGATGTCGAGATGGGCGTGTCTGGCCTCGCCGGGGACCCAGCCTATCCGCCGATGACGGAATTTCCGCTGCCTCCCCTGCCCATCGGAAAGATCGGGATGAAGGCGGCGGAGGGCATGAACAAGCTGGGCTGGCACTGGTGGCCGGGACCTTGCGCCATTCCGTCGCGGCCCTATCGGGGCCGCAACCAATGCGTGCGTCGGGGCACCTGTCTGACGGGTTGCGCGGACCGTGCCAAGGCATCGACAGACCATACCCACTGGCCAATCGCGCTGGAAAACGGCGCCAAGCTGATCACCGGCGCCCGGGTGCGTGAGATCACGATCAACGACGACGGCTTGGCAGACGGGGCGATCTATATTGACCGCGCGGGTCGCGAGCATCGCCAGCGCGCCCAAATCGTCATCGTTTGCGGCAACGGGATCGGAACCCCGCGGCTCTTGCTGCTCTCCAAGTCCAATCGGTTTCCAGATGGCCTGGCGAACTCCTCGGGCCTCGTCGGCAAGAACCTGATGATGCATCCCTACGCGGCCGTGACCGGGCACTTCGACGAGCCGCTCGAAAGCTGGCTGGGGCCGGCCGGCCAGACGATTCAATCCATGGAGTTCTATGAGACCGACGCCTCGCGCGGTTTCGTGCGCGGCGCGAAGTGGCAGGTGATGCCCTCGGGCGGGCCGCTCGGGATGCGGGCAGCCTATGGAGGCAAGCCACTGGAGGAGGCCTGGGGCGCCAATCTGCACCGCAACACGCGCAAGGTTTTCGGCCGCTCCTTCGAGTGGGGCATCATCGCGGAGGACCTGCCGAATGAAGACAATCGGGTGATACTCGATTCGGCGTTGACTGATTCCGACGGCATCCCCTCGCCAAAGATTATCTACAAGAACTCCGAGAACACCGAGAAGATGATCGCTTTCCATCTGGAACGGGTCCAAGAGGCGATGGCGGCGGCCGGGGCCGTCGATATGGTGGTGACCCCGCTGATGCGCGATTGCGGCTGGCACCTGATGGGTACCTGCCGGATGGGGGATGACCCGAAGCGCTCCGTCGTCGATCAATGGGGGCGGGCGCACGACGTTCCCAACCTCTATGTCTACGACGGAAGCGTGTTCGTGACCTCCTCGGGCTTCAATCCGACCGGCACGATCACAGCGGTGGCGCTGCGCGCCGTGACTCACATGATCGAAAACAAGAAAGACTTAAAGGTGGCGACATGAGCACCGGGGTGACAGACGAAATCCGCGGCACATTTGCCGCGATCGCCGATGTCCTGATCCCGGAGGCGGAGGGTATGCCGTCCGCGACCCAGGTTGGGGTGCATGAGGACCTGCTCGATCGGATTCTCGGATTGCGCCCCGATCTTCGGGAAGATTTCATAAGAGGGATCAAGTCGGTTGTCGGCGAGAAACCGCATGCGGCCGCGGAACGGCTGAACAAGGAAGATCCTGCGGCGCTGGGCACCATCGGCTTGATCGCCTCGGCGGGATATTACATCACGCCCCAGGTGCGCGAATTGATCGGCTATCCGGGGCAGGAGAACCGGCCCGCTGATCCGGACGAGGACCCTGAATATGTCACGAACGGCATGCTCCAGGTGGTGATCGATCGAGGTCCCATCTACGTGCCGACGGCCAAGCGGTGACAGAAGGCGGGACACAAGGGAGGAAATCGGGATGGTGGCTTCGGCAGGCGGGAAGGGGAAGCGATCTCGGCGGGACGAGGAAGTCGATGTCGTGATCGTCGGTGCCGGACCGTCGGGATCGGTCGCGGCAAAGCACCTCTCGGCGGCGGGGTTTTCCGTGGTCACCCTCGAGCAGGGGCATTGGCCCGATCCGGATGAGTTTCCAGGAAAACGGCCGGAGTTCGAGCTGGTCAGCCAGAAACAATGGCATCCCAATCCGAACTACCGCGACCGTGAGCGCGACTACCCAATCAACACCGATGAGTCCCACATCAACCCGCTGATGTTCGCGGCCGTGGGCGGAAGCACGACGCTCTACGCAGGGCATTGGACTCCGTTTCTGCCGTCCGACTTCCGAGTAAAGACTTTGGACGGCGTGGCCGACGACTGGCCCTTCACCTACGAAGATCTGCTTCCCTATCTGGAGGAGGTAGAGCGCGAGGTCGGTGTCTCGGGCCTTCCCGGCAACCCGGCCTATCCGCCGCAGAAGGCCTTCCCCACGCCGCCACTGCCGATCGGCAAATGCGGGATGAAGGCGGCCGAAGGAATGGACAAGCTGGGCTGGCACTGGTGGCCCGGCACAAATGCGATTCCCTCGGTTCCTTGGAACGGCCTCAATCCCTGTGTGCGGCGCGGCACCTGCATGACCGGCTGTCCGGAAGGGGCGAAGTCGACGGCGAATATCACCTATTGGCCACACGCCCTGAAGAGCGGCGCTAAGATCGTGACTGGCGCCCGCGCTCGGGAGATCGAATACGACGATACCCGAGGCGTCGTGACCGGCGTTGTCTATGTCGACGAACACGGGCGCGAGCACCGCCAGCGAGGCAAGGTCGTCATCGTGTGCGGCAACGGGATCGGAACCCCGCGTCTTCTGCTGCTGTCGAAATCCAAGACCTTTCCAAACGGTTTGGCGAATTCCTCGGGGATCGTCGGCAAGCGGCTCATGATGCACCCCTTCTCCGCCGCGCTTGGAATCTATGAAGACCCGCTGGACGGCTGGCGCGGCCCATTTGGCCAGCTCATCGAATCGTTCGAGTTTTACGAAACCGATGAGAAGCGCGGCTTTGTGCGGGGCGCCAAATGGGGCGCTATGCCCGGCGGCGGACCGCTCGGCGTCACCAGTTTTGTCGGGTCCAAGATCTTCTCCGGCGGCGATGCGAAGGTGGAGGATAGCTGGGGAAAGAACCTGCACGACTTGGTCGAACGGCGCTTCAACCACTGCATGGTGTGGGGAATCATCGGCGAGGACCTGCCGGAGGAATCGAACCGCGTGGAATTGGATTCGGAGCTGACCGACACCAGCGGAATTCCGGCTCCGAAGCTCATATACAAGGTTTCCGAAAATTCACACAACATGTTGAAATTTCACGTCGATCGCTGTGTCGAGGCGTGTGAGGCGGCGGGCTCGATCGAGACCCACGTGGTCCATCAGGTGCCCGATACCGGCTGGCATCTGCTGGGCACCTGCCGGATGGGGGACGATCCAAAGACCTCGGCTTTGAACCAGTGGGGGCAGGCGCATGAGGTGCCGAACCTGTATATTTTAGACGCCAGCGCCTTCCCGACATGTGGGGGTGTAAACCCGACCGCGACCATCATGTCGGTAGCGCTCCGGCAAACGAAGCATCTGATTGCCGCGCGGCGTAACCAGAAAGCAGCCTAATGACTGGCAAGAAGATAACTCGTCTCAGTGACAAGGACCGCGAGACCTTCGCCGGCATTGCGGATCTCCTCATACCGCGTTACGGCAGGATGCCCTCGGCCACAGAGATTGGCATACACAAGGACATAATCGACCAAGTCCTCGGCTTCCGTCCGGATATCGGGGAGAAATTTCGACGCGGGCTGGAAAAGTGCCGCGGCAAGGACCCATCCGAAGCCGCCAACCGCCTTTCGCGCGAGGATGCGGATGCCTTCGACGCGATCAGTCTGGCGACCTCAGCCGGATATTACATGAACGAGACAGTGCGGGAGCTGATTGGCTATCCGGGCCAGGACCAATCCGAATACGACCCCTTCGCCACGCCGGAATACCTGACCAACGGCATGATCGAACGCGTTGTCCGGCGCGGCCCAATGTACAAGCCGACACCACGCGACTGATATTGCCGGTCATCGTAGAAATATTCAGAAAGGCTGGTTGCGCTCCCTTCGAGAATTGGTGTTTAAGCAGCCTTCTTCCCCCATCGTAAATTTGTTCGATAAAGGTGGTTGAGGCCCGCGCAACCAACGGCACCGCGAGCCCTGTAACTTCCTGACTTACAGGGATCTTTTTGGTGCCACCCGCCATTTTAATCGGCAATCTCTTGCCTCATGACCTGAGCGCGCAGGTGAACAAGTCACGAATCCTTCTTATCCTCAGGACGTAATCCCCGGCCGGGATTCTGGTTCATGGGTTTCCGGCGAGATGCTTCCTTTCACTCGCCGCATCTAACCTTCCCGGGGCGCGGGCCAAGCTCGACGAGGACTTCGTTGTCCCGCACGGGAATGGGCTTAACAGGCTCCAGCATCACGGCTTGTATAGCCGATCGGTGCGGACGGCCCAATGGCTGTCCACGGAAACCAGCGACTTCGTTGGGTTTCGTCGTCGATTCTTCGCCGTTAACTACTGGCGCGGCTACATCCGCAACCAAATCATTTGCCGGGTGCGCGAACCGCGTGGAAACTCTTGTCCCTGGCCCGACGAGGCAATGGCAGTGTAAACTTTCCGGCAAGCAACAAGAACGAAGCGCCAGAATCTGGGCGCAGGGAGAATAAATGTCGGGAAATTCATCCCGGTCGCCGCAACCGTCGCCGTGCTGCGCCGGTAGTCCGTTCGGTCGGCGATGGATCCTTGGCGGCCTTGCGGCGCTGGGTGCGGCGGCCTTGGCCGGCCCGGGACGGGCGACGGAGAACCGATCCGACGAGATACGGTTCGGTCTGACGCCGGTCTTTCTCAATTCCGATCTCGAGTTATTGACCCGCCTCAAGGCGTACCTTACGGCATCCGTTGGGCGGCCGGTGGAGCTAGTGATGCGCCGGACCTATCAGGAGATCACCGCCCTGCTGCTGTCCGGATACCTGGATGCGGCGTGGATCTGCGGCTATCCCTTCATCCAGTATCAGGATCGCCTCAGCCTGGTCGCCGTTCCTGTTTGGCGGGGCCAGCCGCTATATCAATCCTACCTAATCGTCGGTCGGGAGAGCCCGATCTCTGGCGTGTCGGATCTGCGCGGTGACATCCATGCGTTCTCCGATCCGGATAGCAATTCCGGCTTTCTGGTGACGCAGGCGCTGTTGGCGGACGACGGCGAGACACCGAGCACATACTTTCGCAAGACGTTCTTCACCTATTCGCACCGGGACGTGGTGCGTGCCGTCGCCTCGGGCCTGGCGGAAAGCGGCAGCGTGGATGGCTATGTCTGGGAGGTGATGTCGGAGATCGAACCCGATCTGACGTCGAAGACCCGGGTCGTTCGCAAATCCGAGTGGCTCGGATTTCCGCCCATTGCCTGTGCCAAGGCCGTGCGCGGCAAACCGACGACAGAACGTATTGCCCAGGCACTGCTGACCATGAGCGACGATGCTGCCGGCCGGCAGGTCCTCGACATTCTGCGGCTCGATGGCTTTACGCCCGGCGATGACGCTCTGTTTCGCGGCATCGCGCAAAAATACGACCAGGTCCGGAGGCTGGGATGACGCGGCTTTTGCGCCGCATCGGCGGCTGGCCGGTGGCCGTCAAAGTGCCCCTGGTTGTCGCGATCCTCATGGTGGCAATCAGCGTTGTCTTTTCGAACCAGATCCTAGTCCGCTTGTCGCAGACCCAGCAGCGGCATCTGGAGCAACTGGCCAGCGCTTACCTGGACGGAATGTCCTCATCGCTGGTCCCTTACGTACTGCGCGACGACATCTGGGAGATCTTCGATCAGCTCGACCGCAGTCGCGAACGCTATGCCGGCCTGAGCGCCGTCTACACCATTGTCGCGGGACTGGACGGCACCATTTTGGCGGCGTCCGATCCGCACCGGTTCCCATCTCAGGCGCAGGTGCCACGGACCCTAACCGACCGGTTCATGGCGGCCGGCGACCTCGCTCTCGCGGAAGACGAAGGTCTTGCCTTTGTGCGCCGGACATTGTCGTACCAGGATCGGTCCGTCGGCGCCATTTATGCCGAGATCGACATCCATGCGTTGCTGGCCGAGCGCCGGCAGGTGCTGCTGACATTGATCGCCACCAACGCGGCCCTGACGCTGGTCTTCGCCGGGTTCGGCTATCTGGCCGTGCGACGCATGGTTCGGCCCATCGATATTTTGGCGGCGCATTTGGAGCGTGGCCGGGGCGGCCGCATCGAACCGGTGCCGTTGACCGGGATCGGCTCCAAGCATAGCGAGTTCGGCCGCCTGTTCCGGCGCTACAATGCCTTGGTACGCGCCTTGAGTGAGCGCGAGACGTTGGCGGCCCGCCTGGCGGAGGAGGAGAAAATGGGGAGCCTGGGGCGCCTGGCCTCGGGCATGGCGCATGAGATCAATAACCCGCTCGGCGGCATGTTCAATGCCATAGATACCATGGAACGGCATAGTGACGATCCGCTGGTCCGCCACTCGTCACTGCAAATCCTGAAGCGGGGGCTGGTCGGCATTCGGGATGTGGTCCGTGCCACCCTTTTCACCTACAAGGCCAGCGGTGAAACCACTCGGCTACGCGCGCGAGATCTGGATGATCTTCGTGTCCTGATTCAGCCGGAGGTCGGTCGCCGGCGTCTCGCGCTTGAGTGGCGCAATGAACTGCCGGACGAACTTGCGTTGGCCGCCGGTCCAGTTCGTCAAGCGGTCCTGAATTTATTGCTGAACGCGTGCGCGGCGTCGCCCGTCGGCGGGCAGGTCAACATGGAAGCGGCCGTCGACAACGGAACTCTTGTCATCGAGGTTGCCGATCAGGGGCCAGGTATTCCACCCGAGGCCGCCAACATTCTGAATGCCGCCGACGTAGATCCTTCGCCACCCAAGCATGGAACCGGGCTTGGCGCCTGGATGGTCAACCGGCTGATTAGCGAGCTTGGTGGGGCCGTGCAGGCGACACAGCTTCCGGCCGGCGGGACATTGATCAGACTTACTGTTTCGGCGAAACAAAATGTGGGGCTGCGCCATGTTGCTTGATGGTCGAAAGATCGGTGTCGTCGAGGACGATCCGGTCATGGGCGAGTCGCTGTTGCAGCGATTGACTCTCGAGGGCTACGACGTCGACTGGTGGACGTGCGGCCACGATGCGGTCACCGGCATCGGCGAACGCGGGCACGATCTCGTCGTCTGCGATCTACGCCTGCCGGACATGCACGGCGAGGAGCTGTACGAAAAAGCGATCGACCACGCCGAAACGCCGCCGTTTCTTTTCATTACTGCCTACGGCGAGATCGATGAGGCGGTGCGGCTGATGCGGGCCGGCGCCGGAGATTACCTGACCAAACCCTTTGCCATGGACGATTTTTTGGGGCGCGTGGAGGATCTGCTGAGCCGGCGTCCGCCACTGCCGGGCAAGACTCCGGTCCTTGGTGTGTCAAAGCCCATGCGCGCGGTCGAGCGCCTGCTGCGCCGTGTCGCCGACCTGGACAGCACCCTGCTCATCACCGGCGAGACCGGCGTGGGCAAGGAAGTCTGCGCTCAATTCGTGCATGATATCTCGGCCGCGGCCAAGCGGCCATTCGTCGCCGTGAATTGCGCGGCTATCCCGGCGGAGCTTCTGGAAAGCGAGCTGTTCGGGCATGAGAAGGGCGCCTTTACCGGCGCCCACGCGCGTCATCTTGGCTATGCCGAACGGGCGCGGGACGGTGTTCTGTTCCTCGACGAAATTGGCGATTTGCCGCTCGCCCTGCAGGTCAAGCTACTGCGTCTCATCCAGGAGCGCGCCTTCAATCGGGTCGGTGGCGCCGCCGCCGTACCTTTCGATGCACGCGTCATATGCTCGACCAACAGAAACCTGGAGGCCGCCGTCAAGATCGGCCGGTTTCGCGAGGACCTCTACTATCGAATCAATGTGATTCCGGTCCATGTTTCACCGCTGCGCGAGCGCCAGGACGACATTCTGCCACTGCTGCACCACTATACAGAACACTATGCGCTAGCGATGTCGCGGCCGCTGCGGGGCATCGCGCCGCATGCGGAGGAGGCAGCATTGGCGCACGATTGGCCCGGCAACGTGCGGGAATTGTGCAACCGCATCGAGCGTGCGGTGGCTCTGGCGAACCGCGAGTTTCTGTCCCCAGGCGACCTGTTTCCGGAAGCGGAACCTACATCGGACAACTCTACCCACGAGTTGTCCACCTTAGCCGAGGTGCGGGACGCCGCGGAACGGCGGCAGATCCTGCGCGCCTTGGAGACGACCGACGGGCAGGTCGCCAAGGCGGCCGCCGTGCTCGGTGTTTCGCGAACGACTCTGTGGGAGAAAATGAAACGCCTTGGAATCAAGACCGAGGCGTAGCGGATCGACGTTCGCATTTCCGAACCTACCGGCGTGGCGTTGTCGGCATTCCCGAACGCGCCGATTCCACCGCTCGTTTCCAAGTGTTTGAAATCACATTGATTGTCGGCGATTCCTGAACTGGCACATCCTTTGCGTTGAGCAAAGGAGCAACAAAAACGTCAGGGAGGGAGTCATGCCCAAGTGCAATCGGTTGGTCGACGCCGGGCGTCGGCAATTTCTGCGTGGCGGTGCAATGGCGGCGGCCGGCGCCGTGGCCGCGACTGTCGCGCCATCGGGCGCCGCCAAGGCGGCATCCCGCGCCCGAGTGGACTATCCGTCCAACCGCCTGGCCAACGTCAAGGACCTTAGAACCAACGAGCCGATCGATATCGCCTATCCGGACGGCGATTCGCCCGGCGTGCTGATCAAGCTTGGCGAGAAGGTGCCGGGCGGTGCCGGGCCGGCCGGCGATATAGTGGCGTACTCGATAATGTGCCCACACAAGGGCTTTCCGCTGGCCTATGACGCCAGCGACAGGACACTGAATTGCCCGGGCCACTACTCGCGCTTCGATGCCGAAAAGGAAGGCCAGCAGATCTGGGGTCACGCAAATCAAAGCCTGC
The DNA here is from genome assembly GCA_021776215.1 of Kiloniellaceae bacterium. Taxonomy (GTDB): domain Bacteria; phylum Pseudomonadota; class Alphaproteobacteria; order Kiloniellales; family J153; genus JAJFGI01. The sequence continues at coordinate 9,581 of JAJFGI010000418.1, forward strand.
CCATGTTTGAGCTGCGCGTCGACGACAAAGGCGACATCTTTGCCGAGGGCGTCGACGAACTGATCTATGGGCGCACGCGCAACGTGCTGCAGGGCTGAGGGAGGACATCATGACCTACAAACGTGGAGTCGACCAGCTTCCAATCCCGCCGAAGGATGCCAAGGTGCAGAACGTCACCTGCGACTTCTGCATCGTCGGCTGTGGTTACAAGGCCTATAGCTGGGACCTGAGCAAGCAGGGCGGCACGGCGGCCAGCGACAATGCCTTTGGCGTCGATCTGGCGCAGCAGCAGGGCGCGGACTCGGGCACCTGGTACCAGCCGTCCATGTACAACATCGTCGAGCAGGATGGCCGGCCGGTCCACCTGGTCATCAAGCCGGACCAGGACTGCATCGTGAACGCGGGTCTCAACTCGGTGCGCGGCGGGCGTCATGGCGAAACCCGCTATTCCGAGCAGATGGGCACCATGACCGACCGTCTGACCCATCCCTTGGTCTGGCGTTATTCCCAGCATATGCCGACATCGTGGGACGATGCGCTGTCACTGGTTGCCGACGTGACCCGGCGCGTCATCGAGGAATGGGGCGAGGACGGTGTCATCGTCTCCGCTTTCGACCATGGCGGCGCCGCCGGCGGCTACGAAAACACCTGGGGCACCGGCAAGCTCTATTTCGAGAGCATGAAGGTCAAGAACATACGTATCCACAACCGACCCGCCTACAACTCAGAGGTTCATGCCACCCGCGACATGGGCATGGGCGAGTTGAACAACGCCTACGAGGATGCCGAGTTGGCCGACACGATCTTCTGCGTCGGCGCGAATTCACTGGAAAACCAGACAAACTACTTCCTGGCCCATTGGGTGCCGAACATGCGCGGCACGTCCATGGACAAGAAGAAGGCGATGCTGCCGGGCGAGGATCACGCGCCAGCGAGGGTCATCGTTGTCGATCCGCGCCGTACCGTGACCGTGAATGCCTGCGAAGTCGAGGCCGGTAAAGAGAACGTCTTGCACCTCGCCGTCAAGCCGGGTACCGACTTGGTCCTGCTCAACGCCCTGATGACGGAAATCGTCGACAAGGGATGGCACGCCAAGGATTTCATTGCCCAGCACACCAGCGGTTTCGAAAATGCGTTAGCGGCCAACAGCACCAGCGTTGACAAAGCGGCCGAGGTCACTGGCCTTGCCGCCGGCGACATCCGCAAGGCCGCCGAATGGATCGCCAAGCCGAAGGCGGGCGGCAAATTGCGCCGGACCATGATGTGCTATGAGAAGGGGCTCATCTGGGGCAACGACAACTACCGCACCAACGCGGCGCTGGCGAACTTAGCCTTTGCCACGCAGAGTGTCGGACGCGAGGGGACAGGGTGTGTGCGCCTCGGCGGCCACCAGGAAGGCTACGTACGGCCCTCCGATGCGCACGTGGGCCGGCCGGCAACCTACATCGATCAGCTGCTGATCAGTGGCGAAGGCGGCATTCATCACATCTGGGCGACCGACCATTTCAAATCGACCCTGAACGCCGAGGAGTTCCGTCGCGTCTATCGCCGCCGGACCAACATCGTCAAGGAGGCGATGGAGGCCATCCCCTACGGCGACCGCACGGCCCAGGTGGAGGCGATCATCAATGCTATCCGCCGCGGCGGCCTGTTCTCCGTCGACGTCGACATATTTCCGACGCCGATCGGCGATGCGGCACATGTCATTCTACCGGCGGCGACATCGGGCGAGATGAATCTCACGTCAATGAACGGCGAGCGGCGCCTGCGCCTGACCGAAAAGTACATGGATGCCCCGGGCGAAGCCTTGCCCGATTGCCTGATCGCGGCGCGGCTGGCCAACCACCTGGAAAAATCTTTCCGGGCGGCCGGCAACGACACCTATGCCGATCAGTTCAAGGGGTACGACTGGAAGACCGAGGAAGACGCCTTCATGGACGGTTACCATCAGCACGCGGGCGGCGGCGAGTTCGTCACCTACGAGCGTCTGCGGGCCATGGGAACCAATGGGGTCCAGGAACCGGCAACGGCCTTCGCGAATGGCAAGCTGGTGGGCACACCCAGACTCTATGTGGACGGCAAGTTTGGCACGGACGACGGCAAGGCCCACTTCCAGGCGGCCCAGTGGCGCGGGCTGCAAGCCAAGGGCCGGGAAGCACAGCGGGACAAGTACCCGTTCCTGATCAATAACGGGCGCAAGAACATGATCTGGCAGAACGCGTTCTATGACGTGCGCACACCGTTCGTCCGCGAACGCTTCCCCGTGCCGCCCATCGAGATGAACCCCGAGGATATGAAAAAGCTGGGACTGGCGGCGGGCGACCTGGTGGAGGTGCACAACAACGTCGGCTCAACCCAGGCCATGGCTTACCCCATCGCCACGGCGCGGCGCGGCGAGTGCTTCATGCTCTTCTGCTCGCCCCTGGGACAAGTCGGCAACGTGGTCAGCGAGTACACCAACGAGTTGATGATCCCCAACTACAAAAACGTCTGGGCCGACATCCGCAAGATCGGCCGGGCGCCGGAAGCGGACAAGATCAGCTTCAAGGCTCTGGAGGTTCCGCAGAGCGCCTAGAGTGTATATCCGACGTGTAACACAAGCGGCGGCCTACGGGGCCGCCGCCGTCATTTCATTTTGACGCCGCTAGAGCAGGTCCGGGTCGGATGGAGTCGCCAAAGGCGATCCATCGACCCGGTGAATCTGCTCTAACTAA
>JAJFGI010000419.1 GCA_021776215.1 Kiloniellaceae bacterium
ATCCTGATCCAGACCTTCGTGGTCATCGTCATCGGCGGCATCGGCTCGGTGCGCGGCGCCCTGGTCGGCGCGGTTCTGGTCGGCCTGGTGGATACCCTGGGGCGGGCGTTCCTGCCCGGCCTGCTCACCCTGTTCCTCGGCCCGGCCCCGGCGGCGACGTTGAGCGCCTCGCTGGCTTCCATGGCCATCTATATCCTCATGGCCGCGGTTCTGGTCTGGCGGCCGCGCGGGCTGTTCCCGGCGCATGGTTAGAGGGGGCATGGTTAGACGCGGGCTTCTTCTCGGCGGCCTGTCGCTGGCCCTCGCGCTGCCGCCGCTGGCGGCGGCGGTCGGCCTGGATTACGTGGTCGGAATCGCCGCGCGTATCCTGATCTTTGCCCTCGCGGGGGTCAGCCTGAACCTGATCCTCGGCTATGGCGGCATGGTGAGTTTCGGCCACGCCGCGTTCTTCGGTACCGGCGCCTACGTGGTCGCCATCCTCGGCCATCATGCGTCTGCGGGCGACGCGCTGGTCACCTGGCCGTTCACCATCGGCGGTAGTGATCTGGCAGTCATCGCTTGGCCGATGGCCATGCTGGTCTGTGGCGTCCTGGCGCTCGTCATCGGCGCCATTTGCCTGCGCACCAGCGGGTTGTATTTCATCATGATCACCCTGGCCTTCGCGCAGATGCTGTATTTCTTCTTCGTCGCGCTGGAGCCCTACGGCGGCGACGACGGCCTGAGTCTGGCGCACCCGTCGCGGGCCTGGCCGATTGACCTGTCCGACGACCGGCAGTTCTACTACCTGGTCCTCGCCCTGCTGCTGGTCATCCTATACCTGATGCGCCGGCTGATCGCCTCGCGCTTCGGCCTGGTGCTGCGCGGCATCCGCGAGAACGAACGGCGCATGCAGGCGATGGGCTTCGCCACCTACCGCTACAAGCTGGCGGCCTTCGTCATCTCCGGCGCGGTGGCCGGTCTGGCCGGGGCGTTGATCGCCAACCACACGGAATTCGTCAGCCCCTCGTTCCTCGACTGGCGCCGCTCCGGGGAGATTCTGGTGGTGGTGATCCTCGGCGGCATGGGCACCCTCTACGGGCCGGTGGCCGGAGCCATCGCCTACCTGATGCTGGAGGAAGTGCTGGCCCGGTGGACCGAACACTGGATGATCATCCTCGGCCCCCTCCTCGTCCTGGTCGTGCTCTATGCCAAGCAGGGCCTGTGGGGCGCGGTCGAAAAGCTGAGTGCCCGGCGGTGAGCGCGCCGCTGCTCCGCATCGCCGGGCTGCGCAAGGCCTTCGGCGCCGTCGTCGCCTCGGACGGCATCGATCTGGACCTGGCCGAAGGCGAGGTGCACGCCCTGATCGGGCCGAACGGCGCCGGCAAGACCACGCTCATCGGGCAACTGGCCGGCGAGATCCGCCCGGACAGCGGACGCATCGTCTTTCGCGGCCGCGACATCACGGCGCTGCCGGCGCACACCCGGGCGGCGCGCGGCCTGGCCCGCTCGTTCCAGATCACCAGCCTGCTGCCGGGCATGAGCGCCCTCGACAACGTTGCCCTGGCGGTGCAGGCGCATGCCGGCCACAGCTTCCGCTTCTGGCGGCCCGCCAGCGACGAGGCGGCGATACGGGAGCCGGCGCGTGAGGCCCTGGCCCGCGTCGGCCTGGCCCACCGGATGGATATGTCCGCCGCGGCATTGGCGCATGGCGAGCAGCGTCAGCTCGAGATCGCCATCGCCCTGGCCAGCCAGCCCCGTCTGCTGCTGCTGGACGAGCCCACCGCCGGCATGGGGGCCGAGGACGGCGCCCGCATGGTTGCCCTGCTGGAGTCCCTGCGCGGCGCTGTGACCATGCTGCTGGTCGAACACGACATGGACACGGTCTTCGCCCTGGCGGAACGCATCAGCGTCTTGGTGAATGGCAAGATCATCGCCAGTGGCGCGCCAGCGGCCATCCGCGGCGATCCAAACGTGCGCCGTGCCTATCTGGGCGAGGAGGACGCCTGATGCTCGCGGTCGAGGGCCTGGAAACGTTTTACGGCGATAGCCAGGTGCTCTTTGGCATGGACCTGCGCGTCGAGGCCGGCGAGGTGGTCACGCTGCTTGGCCGCAACGGCATGGGCAAGACGACCACCGTGCGCTCGCTCATGGGACTGGTCACGCCGCGCGCCGGGACCATCCGCTTTTGCGGCCGCGAGATCATGGGACTGGCCCCGTTCGCGGTGGCCCGCGCCGGTCTGGGCCTGGTGCCGGAGGGGCGTCAGGTCTTTCCCAACCTAACCGTCCGCGAGAACCTGGTGGCCACCGCGCGGCCGAGGGCGGCGGCGGACGTGGGCGCGCCGTGGACCCTGGCCCGCGTGCTCGATCTTTTCCCGCCCCTGCGCGAGCGGTTGCGTGCCTACGGCGACCAGCTCTCCGGCGGCGAGCAGCAGATGCTGGCCATCGGCCGGGCGCTGATGACCAATCCGCGCCTGCTCATCCTCGACGAGGCGACGGAGGGGCTGGCGCCGCTGATCCGCGCCGAGATCTGGCGCACCCTGGCGGCGCTCAAGGCGGCCGGCCTGGCGATCCTGATCATCGACAAGAACGTGGCGGCGCTGGCCCGCCTGGCCGACCGGCATACCATCATCGAGAAGGGCCGCGCCGTATGGACCGGCACCTCGGCGGACCTCTCCGCCGACCCGGCCCTCAGCCACCGCTATCTGGGAGTCTAGCTTCCGCATTCACTACGTCGTCATCCCGGACGCGACTTTCCTCCAAGCCCTTGGCTTGGCAAGGAAAGTCAGTGATCCGGGAGCCATGGTCCGGCAGCGCGGTGACGGAGAGATGGATCCCGGATCGCGAGGCTCGCCACCCGAAAAACACAGATTTTCGGGCTCGCCTACCGTCCGGCATGACGAGGGACCAGATCATGAGTCCACGACCGAGACGGTTACCCGCAGATCTCGCGGTAGATCGAAACGATCTCATCCGCGCTGGGAATGCGCGGGGTCAAAACCTTGCCAATCATGGACGCACCATCCTCTGTCCGCGACGCCCCGGTTATAGCAGATCAGGTCACGCGGCGCGTACTGGACGCGCGGCCGGGGCCGCGTATGCTGCGCGGCCATCGTCCGTCCGAGTCGGGATCCCGCCATGAGGCCATCCATCGCCGCCGCCGTTCCCTACGCGGCGTTTTACGGCGCCCTGTTCCTGGCCATGGGAATCCAGTTGCCGTACTGGCCCATCTGGCTGGGCGGTCGGGGCCTCTCGCCGGAGCAGGTCGGATTGGTTTTTGCCCTCACCGCCTGGGTCA
>JAJFGI010000420.1 GCA_021776215.1 Kiloniellaceae bacterium
GACCGGATCGAGCCTGACCGTCTATGCGGACGACCCCCAGGTCACGCCGCAGATCGAGTTCGCCAAGGCCGCCTTCGAGGCCAAGGTCCCCTCCTTCGGCAGCTGCTGGGCGGCGCAGATCGCCGTGGTGGCGGCCGGCGGCCACTGTGCCGCCAACCCCAAGGGGCGCGAGATGGGCATCGCCCGCAAGATCTCGCTGACCCCGGACGGCCGTGCCCATCCCCTTTATACCGGAAAGAAGAGCGTCTTCGACGCCTTCATCAGTCACGACGACGAGGTGACACACCTGCCGCCCGGCGGCCTGCTGCTCGCCTCGAACCGCTACACGAACGTCCAATCGGTGGCGGTCACCCATCAGGGCGGCGTCTTCTGGGGCTTGCAGTACCATCCGGAATACGACCTGCACGAGCTTGCCCGCCTGTGCTATTGCCGCAAGCAGAAGCTGGTCGAAAAGGGCTTCTTCCGCGGCCTGGACGAGGCGCAGACATTCGTGGATCAGCTCGAGGCCTTGCACCAGGACCCGAGCCGCAAGGATATCGCCTGGCTGCTGGGCATCGATGAAGACGTCATGAACGAAGACATCCGCCGCGCCGAGGTCCGCAACTGGATCAACCTTCTGGTGCTGCCCAACATGCGCCGGTGAGGCCATGAGCGCGGCCCCCGCGGCGCGCGCCTGGCAGCGCATGCTCAGCGGCCGGCGGCTCGACCTGCTCGACCCGTCGCCGTTCGACGTGGAGATCGAGGATATCGCCCACGGTCTTTCCCGCGTCGCCCGCTGGAACGGACAAACCGCTGGCGATTGCGCGTTCAGCGTGGCCCAGCATTGTCTGCTGGTCGAACTGATAACCGGCCGACTGGCGCCGAAGTCGCCTCGGCCTTGGCGCCTGGCGGCGCTTCTGCACGATGCACCGGAGTACGTGATCGGCGATCTCATCAGTCCGTTCAAGGCGGCCGTGGGCCTGGACTACAAGGAACTGGAGCTGGCGCTCCTGCGGGCGATCCACATCCGCTTCGGCCTGCCGGCGGAGCTGCCGGTGACCATCACCCGCCTGATCAAACGCGCCGACCGGATCGCCGCCTATCTGGAGGCGACGCAGCTTGCCGGGTTCAGCGAGGCCGAAGCCAACCGCACCTTTGGCCGGCCGCGGCGGATGGAATCGGTGCGCCTGCGCCCCGCCGCCGCCACCGAGGCGAAGGCGCGATTTATGGCCCGCTTTGCCGCCCTCGGCGGTGACGCACGGAAATCGCGGTAGGGACTTATCATTCGCCTTGCGATCGGCTCGCGCAGCAGACAAAACTATCCGCTATGACAGTGACAAACCTTTTGACTCCTGAACAGATCGAGGCCTTTCACCGGGACGGGTTCGTGCACGCCCGGGGTTTTTTCGGCGCCGCCGAAATGCGCCGGATCACGGGTTGGATTGACGAGATCGCCGCCTGGCCCGAGGAGCCCGGCCGGCACATGGTGTACCACGAAGCCAGCCTCGCCGAGCCCGGCACCCGCGTCCTTCAGCGCATCGAGGACCTGACGCCATTTCACGAGGGATTTCGGAGCCTCTATCTGCGCGGCCGCCTACAAGCCGCCGTCTCCGCGTTGCTCGACGAGCCGGCGACCTTGTTCAAGGACAAGATCAACTTCAAGCTGCCGGGCGGCGACGGCTTCAAGGCGCACCAGGATGCCCAGGCGGGCTGGAACATATTTGCCAAGTACTACGTCACCGCCCTGGTCTCGATCGACGCCGCCACTGTCGAGAACGGCTGTCTCGAGATGGCCGCCGGTTGGCACCGCAAGGGCTTGGTGGGCGACGAGTGGACGCCCCTGGGCGAGGGCGAGACCGCCGGCATGACATTCGTCTCCCATCCGACGGCGCCAGGCGATGCGATATTCTTCGACTCGTACACCCCACATCGGTCCGGGCCAAATCTGACGAACTCGCCGCGGCGGGTTCTCTATGTGACGTACAACCGGGCTTCGGAAGGCGATCACCGCGCCCGCTATTTCGCCGACAAGCGCGAAAGCTTTCCGCCGGACATCGAGCGCGACCCGACCAAGACTTACGTCTTCCGGGTCTGACGCGGCGGTTTGGCGCGTCCCGCTCCGTGGTATCCTTCCTGACCGGCATCGGCGTTCTCTCGTTGCTTATCTGGCTGTACCTGATCGCCCTGCGCGGCGGCTATTGGCGGGCCGGCGAGCGCCTCGGCACGGCGGACGCAGCCCTGCCTGTCTGGCCGGCGGTCGTGGCCGTCGTTCCGGCGCGCAACGAGGCGGCGGTGATCGGTCGCGCGCTCACCTCCCTGCTGACCCAGGACTATCCGGGTCGCCTCGACGTGGTGCTGGTCGACGATCACAGCAGTGACGAGACCGCCCGCGTTGCCACCCAAGCCGCCGAGGATGCCGGAAAGGCGGATGCCTTCACGGTGGTGCCGGCCCGCGCCCTGCCTCGCGGTTGGTCGGGCAAGTTGTGGGCGCTGGCGGAAGGCGCCCGGCACGCCGCGACGTACAACCGAACCGCCGAATTCTTGTGGCTCAGCGATGCCGATATCGCGCATGAGCCGGACAACCTGCGCCGCCTGGTCGGCAAGGCGGTGGCCGAGCGGCGCGATCTGGTCTCGCTGATGGTCGCCCTCTCCAGCCGCGGCGCCTGGGAGCGGCTGCTCATTCCGCCGTTCGTCTATTTTTTTCAGATGCTCTATCCGTTCCCATGGGCTAACGACGCGCGCAAACGCACCGCTGCCGCCGCCGGCGGTTGCGTCCTGTTGCGCCGCGACGCGCTGGAGCGGGCTGGTGGCTTTGCCGCCATCAAGGGTGAGTTGATCGACGATTGTGCGCTGGCCCGCCTGATCAAGCACGGCTCGGCGCCGGGCGGCCGCATCTGGATCGGCCTCGCCACCACGGCCCACAGCATCCGTCCCTATCAAGGGTTGGGCGAAATCTGGCGCATGGTGGCGCGCAGTGCCTACACGCAGTTGCGCCATTCGCCGATATTGCTGGCCGGTACCCTGAGCGCCATGGCCCTGACGTTCCTCGCCCCCCCGGCGCTGGTCCTGACCGTGCCCGTGCATGGCGATGTGCCGGCGGCGGTCGCGGGCCTTGCCGCCTGGGCGCTGATGACCGTATCCGCCTGGCCGACGTTCGCCCTGTATCGCCAATCGATTTGGCTGGCTCTGTTGTTGCCGGTCGCCGCTGCCTTCTACGGCGCCATGACATTCGATTCGGCGCTGCGCCATTGGCGTGGGCGCGGCGGCGTCTGGAAGGGCCGCGTGCACCCGGTCCCCGCCTCGACTACGGTGGAAGAGGACCGGCGCGGGCTGTAGACTAGAGTATGAGCGAAGCCATCGAGACTCCATCGGGCAAGGGCGCGGGGGACGAAAACTTTCCCGTCGGCTCGTGGCTTTTGCCGGCGCGCCTGCGTCCCCACGTGGCGATATTCTATCGGTTTGCGCGCGCCATCGACGATATCGCCGACAACCCATCGCTTGCCCCCGAGGATAAGATCGCCCGTCTGTCCCGCTTCGAATCGGCGCTGCAAGGACCGGGCGACAATGATCCGGCGCTGG
>JAJFGI010000043.1 GCA_021776215.1 Kiloniellaceae bacterium
TCCGACGCCTCGGCCTACGTGACCGGTGCGGTCCTGGTAGTTGACGGCGGCCACTCCGCGATTCTTTGATCGTTGTCTCAACGGCATAGAGAAGAACTCTCAACATGGACTTTAGCCTATCGCCGGAGATCGATGCCCTGCGCCGCCGCTACCGCGCCTTCGTCGACGCACATGTGATACCGCTCGAAGGCGACCCCGCAAACTATGACGAACATGAGAATATTCGTCTGGATCTGCTGGCGACCCTGCGCGACAAGGCCAAGGCCGAGGGCCTGTGGGCGCCGCAGATGCCGGCGCAGCACGGCGGTCTGGGCTTGCCGGTCAGCGCCTGGGCGGTTTGCTACGAGGAGATGGGGCGGTCGATCTTCGGACCCGCGATCTTCAACTGCGCGGCTCCCGACGACGGCAACATGTTCCTTCTGGCGACGGTGGCGACGGCGGCGCAGAAGAGCCGTTGGCTGCAGCCCATCGTCGACGGTACGGTCCGCTCCGCCTTCGCCATGACCGAGCCGGCGCCGGGGGCCGGGTCCGATCCGTCGCAGATGCTGACCAGGGCCGAGCGGCGTGGCGACAAGTGGGTCGTCCAGGGGCGCAAGTGGTTCATCACCGGCGCCGAAGCGGCCCAGCACAACATTCTCATCGCCCGGACGTCCGACGATGCGCGCAAGGGCCTGACCGCGTTTCTGGTCGACCGCGACCAGCCTGGCTGGCGGATCGTCCGGCGCATCCCGATCATGGGACCGGAAGAACACGGCGGCCACTGCGAGATCGACATCGACGGGTTGGAGGTCGCCGACGAGAACCGCCTCATGGAGGTGGGCGACGGCCTGAAGGTGACGCAGATCCGCCTGGGCACGGCGCGTCTGACCCATTGCATGCGCTGGCTGGGCATGGCCAAGCGCGCCCTCGAGATCGCCACGCCGTATGTGACCGAGCGCGAGAGCTTCGGCATAAAGCTCAGCGCCCACGAGGGGGTCCAATGGATGCTCGGCGAGGCGGCGATGGCGATTGAGATTGGCCGTCTGCTGACCATGAAGGCGGCGCTGCAACTCGAGCAGGGGAAGCGGGCCCGCAAGGAAGTGTCCATGGCCAAGGTGCAGGTCGCCGACAGCCTGCACAAGGCGATCGACACGGCGATTCAGCTCTGCGGCGCGCGCGGCTATTCAAACGATACGCCGTTGTCGTGGATGTACCGGTACGCCCGCCAGGCGCGCCTGGTGGACGGTGCCTCCGAGGTGCACAAGATGGTGCTCGCGCGCTTCGCCCTGGAGGAAGGCGTCGATTTCTGGAGCTGGCCGTGAGCGTGGCGGAGAGCCGGCTCGCCGCCGCCAAGCCCGCGCTCGATGTCTTCTTCGCCCGGTCCGCGGGTGCCGAGACGGCTGATACGGTAGAGGCCCGACCGTTGTCCGGTGGCGCGATTCAGGAAAACTGGCTGCTCGTCGTCGATTTCGTTGGCGGCGCCTGGGACGGCCGGCAGGAGCTGGTGCTCCGCACCGACGCGCCCACGGCAGTCGGGGCCAGCCTGCCGCGGGCCCATGAATTCGCCGTGCAACGGGCCGCCTGGCAGGCGGGCGTCACCGTGGCTGAGCCGCTTTGGCTGTGCGACGACACGGCTGTGTTGGGCCAGATATTTTATGTGATGCGCCGGGTGATGGGCGAAGCCCAGGGCCGCCGCCTGGTGGCGGATACGCGGCTCGGCGGCGACCGATCGGCCCTGGCCGAGCGACTGGGGCGCGAGTTGGCCCGTCTCCACACGATAACGCCGCCGCGTCCCGATCTTTCGTTCCTGACTCTGCCGGAGTCCGATGCCGCCCGCAGCATGATCACCACCTGTCGCGCCTATCTCGACGCGCTTGGCGTGCCGCGTCCGGGGCTGGAGTGGGGGTTGCGCTGGTGCGAGAGATACGCGCCGCCGCCGGGCGAGGTGGTCCTGGCGCATCAGGATTTTCGCACCGGCAATTACATGGTGGACGACAACGGCCTGACGGCGATTCTCGATTGGGAATTCTGCGCCTGGGGCGATCCCATGAGCGATCTCGGCTGGTTTTGTGCCAAGTGTTGGCGTTTTGGCCGCGATGACCTAGAAGCCGGCGGGATCGCGGCGCGGGACCCGTTCTATCGGGGCTATGAAGCCGAGTCCGGCCGCCGCGTGGATCCGGATCGGGTCGCCTATTGGGAACTGCTGGCGCATATCCGCTGGGCGGTTATCGCTTTGCAGCAAGGCCGGCGGACGGCGGCGGGCGGCGAAGCATCCCTCGAGCTCGGTCTCACCGGCCGTCTGTTCCCGCCGGAGCTGGAGCTCGCCGTGCTTGATGCCACGGCGCCGCCGAACTGGGCGGGCACGTGATGCGCGACAAGCCCAATGGCGCGGCGCTGCTGGACCTGGCGCGCCGGGTCCTGCGGGATGAACTGCTGGCGGAGTTGCCCGAGGACGCGCGTTATCGCGCCCGCATGGTCGCCAATGCCATGGCCATCACGGCGCGCGAGATTTCCGATGGCAGCCGCACGCAAGAGGCCGAGCGCCGTGCGCTAGCCGCGCTCTATGACGAGGCGCCGACACCCGCGGGCCAACCCGAGACAGAGCAACTGGACGACGCCCTGGCACGCCTGAACTGGTGGCTGGCGGCGGAGATACGGGGCGGCCGCCGGGACGGCGATGCGCGGGTGCACGCCTTGCTGCGCGAGAGCGCCCGCGACCGCCTGCGCCTGGTCAATCCCAAGGCGTTGCAGGACGGCGATCAGTAAACCGCCCGGCCGCCGGAAAGATCGAACACCGCACCGGTCGAGAACGAGCAGTCCTCGGAGGCCAGCCAGGCGATCAACGCGGCGGCCTCGTCCGGCCGGCCGAAGCGGCCGATGGGCATGCGGGCGAGCACGTCGTCGCGGTACCGCGGCGCGATCTGTTGCAGCAACTCGGTCTCGATTCCCGACGGGGTGGCACAATTGACGATGACGCCGGTCTTGGCCAACTCCTTGCCCAGCGCCTTGGTGAAGCCGACGATTCCCGCTTTGGCGGCGCTGTAGGCGGCATTGTTGGCGGCCCCCTCCATGCCGGCGATGGAGGAGACCGTCACGATACGCCCGTACTGGCGGGCGAGCATATGCGGCACGACGGCCCGGCAGCACAGGAACACGCTGGTCAGGTCGACGCGCAGCAGGTGTTCCCATTCCGCCACCGTGTAGTCCCACGCGCTCTTGATGATGCCGGCGATGCCGGCGTTGCACACCATGACGTCGATGACGGGGAAGGTGTCCAGGGTCGCCGCCATGGCCGCGGCGACGGCATCGGCATCTCCGACGTCCACGGTCACGCTATGCACGGCACCCGTGCCGGCAAGGCTTTCGGCGGCGTCGGCCAGGCGCCCTTGGTCGGCATCCCATAGGGAAACGCCGGCGCCGGAGTCCAGCAGACGTGCGGCGGTGGCGTAGCCGATGCCCTTGGCGCCGCCGGTGACGATTGCCGCCCGGCCGCTAAAATCCAGTCGATTCATATCTTCCGGCTCCCGCCAGCGGTTGTGCCGCGCGACCGCCACCCAAGGCTCGCTGACAGGGAGACCGCCGCCGTGACGATCCTATTCCGGCCGGACGGTGAGCGAAAGCGCCGGCTTAGGCGGGAAAGGGGCGGGGGTCACGTAACTCACAGAGCGACAGGAAAGCGCGAGCGCGTTCCCGGCTGTCGAATGCGATACCCATAACATCGGCGCCGACCCAGGCGCGGGTGGCATAGAAGTAGCCGGCGGCCGGGTGCTCAATGCGCACCTCGAGATTGCGAGGCGGGGCGCCGTCCAGGTGTACTTCGGCACCGCCAAGGCCGATGTGGGCGATGCGGCAGGGTCGGCTCCAGCCGTCGGCGGTCAAGGTCACGGCGATATCCTGACCCGGTCGATCCCTCGGCCAGTGGCGGCGCTCGGCGTCCATGACGGCTCCTCGGTGCTCGTTGCGGCCCGGTCATCGTTCTTACGGCGTTTATGGTTAACGTTCGGTTGACAGGGAACGTTGCCACTGCCCGTTTCCATAGAAGTTGCGACAAAATGCGGCGGAAAACCGCCAATGCTTAGCGATGCCTTATCCATGCGCAGGGCATGATCAGGGGGGCGAGAACTGAACATGGAAGGTGCGGCATGTTCGACCGGGACGACCAGTGGGACCTGGAATCGATTGGCGAGGAGTCAGGCGCCGGCGTGCTGGGGCCGGTTCTGCGCAATGTCGGCGCGCTCATTGCCATATGCCTGATGGCCGCGGCGACGTTCTTCGGCATCATGGGCGACGGCGACGGGCCCAAGCCCCAGGCGCAGCAGGCCCGGCCATTGCCAATTCCCAACAGCCCGAGCCCGCCATCGAACAATGGGGGCTACCAATTGACGATTCCCGCCGGCGCCAACGGCCATTTCCTGGTCGTGGCCCAGGCCAATGGAAATCCCGTGAAATTCCTGGTCGACACCGGCGCCAGTGGCATCATGCTGACCGAGACGGATGCCCGGAAGGCCGGGATTCAGCCGGCAACCCTCACCTACAGCGACCGCATCCAGACCGCGAACGGCAAAATCCCGGCAGCGCGGACAGTCCTGCGGGAAATCCGCATCGACGGTCTGGTGGTGGACGATGTGGAAGTCTGGATCACCCGCGCGCCGTTGCCCATCTCATTGCTTGGCATGACGTTTTTGAAACGGCTGGCAAGTTACGAGGCGCGAGGAGACCGGCTGATACTACGTTGGTAGGGTGTAATAAGAAACAGGCACGGTAGTTTGCCATAAGATTGTCATAAATATTTACATAACACCCTCGTTCCGGCCGTGTATTATTTGTGGCAACCGGTGAACCGCGTATCTTTATCTTGTTTTTTTTGATATTATATTCGTGGAGTTCGTTGAAGAGGCTCCCGATGATTACCTTTGCGATTTGCCTGATCTACTACGGTATTGCCGTTGGGCTTTACCAGGTGCACCTCTGGATTTCCGGCGGTCACTGGGTGCCGATTCCTGTTTCCGTGGCCTGGAGGGTCGCCTTCGGACTGCCTGCCACCGATCATTCGGTGATCGGTATCGCGGCCCGCTGGGCCCTGGATTGGCCGTTGAGCCTCACGTTGCTGCTTTTGGGCGCTGGCATTCTGGCGGCGATCCGGGGTGCGCGCTGGGCGCGGGAGTCCCGCCGCCATCAGCTTCGCCGCAAATGGATTGCCGAACAATGTCTGCAGGCCGGCTATACGCCGTGGAACGTGCCCAAGGTTCTTGCCGATCTGGAGGCACCGCCATCCGCGGACCGCGGCGGTGGCAAGCAGGGCTTCGGCTAGGATGGGCGGCCGGTTCGTCCCCGGTTCGGAAAGGTTTTGGCGAAAATCGCGACAGCGGTATGATGGGTGGATGTTCGCGGGGCGAACGGGATGATGATCCGGCCGTCCGGCCGAGTGGGGACTTCCCCTCGGGCCGGGGCGGCCGGTTGAGGAGGGTCGGCCCATGAAAGTCAAAGCGATGCTGTCCGCGAAGGGGAGCAAGATCATTACCGCACGGCCGGACGCAACCGTCGCGGCGGCCATAAATCTATTGAAGCAGGAGAAGATCGGTGCCGTGGTCGTCAGCGATGACGGCAACCGCATCCAGGGCATCTTGTCCGAGCGGGATGTGGTTCGCGCTCTGGTGGATCATGGCGGAGATCTGTTGAACATGCCGGTTTCCGATCTGATGACCCGGGCGGTCAAGACCTGCTCCTTGGACGCCAACATCCAAGACGTCATGTCGGAGATGACGCACAGCCGAATCCGGCATCTGCCGGTTTTGGATGACGGCAAGCTTTGCGGTATCATCAGTATCGGCGACGTGGTCAAGAACCGGCTCGAAGAGTTGGAAACCGAGACCACGGTGCTGCGCGAGTACATCGGCGGGCGAACCTAGCGGCCACTCGAGGTCGACGGGCCGCCGATTCCCGCCACCGCGGTTGGGGAACATTCAGCCTATTCTTACGTATAACAGCCAGACTGACCTGTCGTTCATCTGCCATTATCTGCTTGGGAGCGAGAAATATGCGCTTGTCTATCAATGGGTTGCTGCCGGCTCCCATGCCGAAGACGGCGATCATCGGCATCGCCCTGGCCGCCCTTTTCACCGCGGTCGCCGCACCGGTGAGCGCTGATCCGCCTCCGTGGGCGCCCGCATACGGCTACCGCGCGAAACACAAGGACAAGTCCAAGGGCAAGCACAAGGGACAGTACAAGGGCGAGTACACGCGGGCCTACGTGCCGCCGTTCGATCTGGGGCTGGGTCGTTGCAATCGGGACGTGCTCGGCGCCCTGCTTGGTGGCGCCGGCGGTGCGGCGCTGGGATCGACCATCGGCAAGGGCGATGGCCGGACCGTGGCGATCGTCGGCGGCGCGATTCTAGGCGTTTTGGTCGGCGGCAGCATCGGCCGCTCCATGGATAATGTCGATCAGAACTGCATCGGCCAGGCGCTGGAGCATGCGCCCGACGGCCGCACCATTGTCTGGAACAATCCGGCGAACAACACACAATATGAAGTCACGCCGACGCGCACGGTACAGGTCGCCGACAACCGCTACTGCCGCGAATATACGGCAACGGCCGTGGTCGCCGGCAAACCCCAGCAGGTCTACGGCCGCGCCTGCCGGCAGCCGGACGGGAGCTGGGAAATCCAGACCTAGAGGTTAGTCCGAGCAAATTGAACCGCTCGCCTGGGACCTGGCACCACGCATAGCCCGCCGCTTGAACCCGCCGTAGGCGATGGGCGCGTGCATTGCGCATTGTTCTTTTGCGCGGATTTCACGTACAAAATGGGCAAAAGAATGGCCAACGGGGAGGCATATGACGGCGTTCGGACCCGGCGGGGTGCCCTTGGTACTCGGTGTGGATGGGAGCCGCCTGGCGCGGATCCCTATGGCGCGCCTCGGACCAGGGGTGCCTCAAGGTTGTCTTCAGGGTAACCGAGCCCGGATCCGAGGTCCGCGCCCATGAGCGCAGCGGCCGGTTCCGCCGATCCCATCGTCCGCTTCACCGACGTGGAGAAGACCTACGACGGCGAGACGCTGGTCGTCAAAAGCCTGTCGCTCGATGTGCGCCGGGGCGAGTTCCTGACCCTGCTGGGCCCGTCCGGGTCGGGCAAGACGACCACCTTGATGATGGTCGCCGGATTCGAGGCCCCGACCCGGGGCGACATCCTGCTGGACGGCCGGTCCATCAAGGCGTTGCCGCCGCACAAGCGGGGTATCGGCATGGTCTTTCAGGACTACGCGCTATTTCCGCACATGACGGTGCGGGAGAATCTGGCCTTTCCGCTGGAGGTGCGTAAATACGCCAAGGCGGATATCCGGGCGCGCATCGACCGGGTGCTGGACATGGTGCAACTGGGCGACTTCGCGCGCCGCCGCCCGGGCCAGCTCTCCGGCGGCCAGAAGCAGCGCATCGCCTTGGCCCGGGCCCTGGTCTTCGAGCCGGCGCTGGTGCTGATGGACGAACCGCTGGGCGCCCTCGACCGGCAGCTGCGGGAGGCCATGCAGTACGA
>JAJFGI010000421.1 GCA_021776215.1 Kiloniellaceae bacterium
CGTCGGCCACATCTGGCGTCACGCCATCCCGGCGAGCCTGATAGGGTTGGCTCTGGCCGTCGCCATTTTCGTGGCCCTGCGGGTGCTGCCGATGCACGCGTTGTTGGTCCGCGAGGCGTCCCTGGAGGCAGCGCGCCGGCAGACGCGGGAAAGCGAGCAGCTCATGCTGTTGGTTATCGATGCGATGCCGGTTTTGATCGGCTACGTCGATAGCGATGAGCGGCTTCGCGTCGTCAACAAGATGGCGGAGGAATGGTACGGCCGGCCACGCGCCGACATAAAGTGGCGAACCATTTCCGAAGTGGTGCCCGAAGCGCTCGGCGCTCTAATTCACCCGAAAATGAAGAAGGCGCTGGCCGGCCAACCAGTCGCCTTCGAGAATTCCGCAACCTATCCCGATGGCATCACTCGCCGGGTTCGCGGCCGCTATATCCCGCACGCCGCGGCGGATGGGCGAATTCTGGGCTACTTTTCTCTGGTTGAGGACGTAACGGCGCAAAGAGAGACCGAACAGCAACTCCGCCAGGCGCAAAAAGCCGAAGCAGTTGGTCAACTGACCGGCGGCATTGCCCACGACTTCAACAACCTCCTGGGCATTATCCTGGGCAACGTCGAGATACTGCGCGATCGCCACGTCGACAATCCGGAGTCGCTCACTCTTATCGATTCGGCCCTGAATGCCAGCTTACGCGGCGGCGAGTTGACGCAACGTCTGCTGGCCTTCTCGCGTCGGCAGATTCTGACGCCGCACGCCATCCAGATAAACGATCTTGTCTCGAACATAGCGATACTGGTGCGCCGGACCATCGCCTCGTCGATCCAAATCAAGACCGTCCTGGCGGAGGATCTGTGGCTGGCCATGGTCGATGCCGGCCAGTTGGAGAATGCGATCGTAAATTTGTCCGTCAACGCACGGGACGCCATGCCCAAGGGCGGCGAACTGACGATCGAGACCGCCAATACGGTGATTGGCGAGGAATCCGCGAGCGGCGACTTGGACGCTCAGGCGCCCGGGTCCTATGTGATAATTACCGTCTCCGACAGCGGATTTGGCATGCCGCCGGAGGTTGTCGCCCGCGTCTTCGAACCCTTCTTCACGACCAAAGAGGTCGGCAAGGGCAGCGGACTTGGCCTCAGCATGGTCTATGGGTTCGCCAAGCAGTCCGGCGGCGAAGTGAAGATCTATTCCGAACCGGGTGAAGGCACCCGGGTACGCATCTACCTGCCGAAAGCGAATGCCGAGTCGCCGGCCGTGGAGGGCGGCGAGTCCGGTGAGTTGAATTTGCCGGCGGGCCGGGGCGAGATCATCCTTGTGGTCGAGGATTCCGAGGATCTGCGCCACGTCGCCGCCGCCCATCTGCGCAGCCTCGGGTATACCGTCTTGCAGGCCGGCGACGGGCGCACGGCATTGGCAACTCTGCGACAGCGACCGGACATCAACCTGCTGTTCACCGACATCGTCTTGCCCGGCGGCATGAATGGCGGCGAACTGGCGCGCCAAGCCCAGGCCGAATACCCGCGTCTCAAGCTCCTGTTCGCCTCCGGTTACTCGCGCAACGCCCTGGTCCACCAGAGCCGCCTGGATAAGGACGTGCGCCTGATCGACAAGCCGTACCGGAAGCACGACCTGGCGCGTGAGATCCGCGCGGCGCTGGACGAGCCGATCCATGAAAGAACATCCGCCTAGGATCACAAGGGGGCATAACCGAAGGCCGACACATGGCGTGCATTCTCATCATAGACGACGAAGAAGATTTGCGTCGGATCATGCGCGATGCCCTGGAAAGGCAGGGGCATGTGGTGGTCGAAGCGGGCAATGGCGCCGAAGCATTGGACGTAATCGCGCAACATCCCGCCGATTTGATCGTCACCGACATCATGATGCCCGATATGGACGGCATCGAGACCATCATCGCCCTACGCCGCGGCAATCCGGACGTACGCATCATCGCCATCTCCGGCGGCGGGCGCGTGGGCAATACAGACTATCTCTCATTGGCCGAAAAGTTCGGTGCAACGCACGTGCTAGCCAAGCCGTTTCGCCGCCAGCAACTGGTGGATGCCGTTCAGGCTAGCCTGACCGGCGGCACCTGACACCATACCCGCGGACTTGCCGAATTCCGACCGACGTGGAATAAGCTGATCCGGGAACCTGCCGAAGGCTTGGCAGGACATCGGCGCATCGAATAACGTCAATTTGCCATGAGTATTTGGGGTAAGATTTTGGGCGGGGCCGCCGGCTTCGCACTTGGCGGACCACTGGGCGCCCTCATCGGCGCCGTGGCCGGCCACGCCGTCGACAAGATGCGCGAGACCGGCGACGGCGAGCCCGCGGACGCCACCAAGCGTATCGCCTTCACGATTGCCGTCATCGCCCTGGGCGCCAAGATGGCGAAGGCCGATGGCCAGGTCACCCGGGACGAGATCGACGCCTTCAAGCGCGTCTTCCGTATCCCGCCCGAGGAGGTACAGAACGTCGGGCGGGTTTTCGACCAGGTGCGCCAAGACGCGCGCGGATTTGAACCGTACGCGCGGCAAGTCGCCCGCATGTTCGCTAACAATCCGGCGGTGCTCGAGGAACTGCTCGACGGCCTGTTCCATATCGCCCGCGCCGACGGTGAGGTCTCGGCGGACGAGTTGGCCTACCTGCGGCAGGTCTCGGAGATCTTCGGCCTGGAGTCGACACGCTGGGAGCGCGTGCGCGCCGGCAACATGGGGCCGGGACAATCCGACCCGTATGGCATTCTCGGCGTTGCGCGCGATGCGGCGGAGTCGGAGATCAAGGCGGCTTACCGCAAGCTGGTGCGCGAAAATCATCCCGATCGGCTGGTTGCGCAAGGCATGCCACAGGAATTCATCGATTTGGCGAACGAGAAGCTCGCGACCATCAACATCGCCTACGACAACGTTCAAAAATCGCGCGGCTTTTCGTGATCCGCCCGCTGCACATCTTTCTTTTCCTGTTGATCGCCATCATCTGGGGATTCAATTTCGCGGTCGCCAAGATCGGCTTGCAGCAGTTGCCGCCGATTATGATGATGGCGCTACGCTGGACCCTGGTGGGCCTGCTGCTGGCACCGTTCGTCAAGCCGCCGCATGGCCGCTGGCGGCCGGTTCTTCTGGTCTCCTTCACCCTGGGCTTCCTGCATTTCGCCATGATGTTCACGGGGCTCAAGGATGTCGATGCGGCGACCGCGGCCATCGCCATCCAACTCCAGGTGCCCTTTGCGGCGTTGCTGGCCGCCATCTTCTTCAAGGACAAGCTGGGTTGGCGCCGGGCCCTGGGCATGATGGTGGCCTTTGTGGGTGTGGCCATCATCGCCGGAGAGCCGCGTCTGGTTGGTCAGTATGTGCCCCTGGCCCTGGTGATCGCCGCCGCCTGCATTTGGTCGGTCGCCAATATTCAGATAAAGATGATGGGCGAGATCGACGGCATGACCCTCAATGCCTGGGTCGGCGTTTTCGCGGCCCCGCAGCTGGCACTTGCCTCGTTCGTTCTCGAAGACGGTCAAGGCGCCGCCCTGGCCGCCGCGGATTGGCGGGCTCTGGGTGCCGTGGTCTATCAGGCGTTGGCGGTGGTCATCGTCGGCTATGGCGGATGGTTCTGGCTGCTCCGCCGGTATACCGTCAATCAGGTGATGCCGTTCATGCTGCTGGTCCCGGGATTCGGTGTTTTATCGGGCGTTCTCGTCCTCAACGAGCCGCTGACCCCCGCCTTGATCGGTGGCGGCTTGCTGACCGTGCTGGGGGTGGCGATCATCACGGTTATCCGCCCGAAACTCGTGGCACCGGCCGCGGATCGAGTCTAGGACTTGCGCCATGGTGCACCTGATCGATCGCCCGTCACCCAACTTCGATGGCCGCGGCGCGGACCACCCGGTCGACATCCTGCTGCTGCACTACACAGGCATGACATGCGCCGAAGCGGCGTTGGCGCGCCTCTGCGATTCTACCGCCAAGGTCAGCGCACACTACTGCATCGACGAGGACGGCACCTGTACCCGACTGGTCGGCGAGGAGCGCCGCGCCTGGCACGCCGGGGTCAGCGCCTGGGCCGGCGAGAGCGACATAAACAGCCGCTCCATCGGCATCGAGCTCGTCAATCCCGGGCACGAGTTCGGCTATCGGCCGTTTCCCGAGCCGCAAATGGCGTGCCTGATCGCCCTGTGCCGCGACATTCTGGACCGCCACCCCATCCCGCCGTCGCGCGTGCTCGGCCATTCCGATGTGGCGCCGCTTCGCAAGCAGGACCCCGGCGAGCTGTTCGACTGGGCCGGTTTGGCGGCGGCCGGTATCGGCCTGTGGCCGGGCGAGCCCGCCGCTGCCGCCATACCACCGGTGGCGGAGGTGCAGGCACTGTTGCGGCGTTACGGCTATGCGTCCCCGCAAACCGGGATACTGGACCAGGAGACGAGGGCCGTTCTGGTGGCCTTCCAGCGGCATTTCCGGCCCCGGGATATCAGCGGCACCCTGGATGGCGAGACGGTCGCCCGCCTGCGGGCCCTGCTGACACTGGTTGACGCGAGCCCGCAGCGCCCTTAGGTCTACGGTTGCCAGACGGTCGGATGGCCGCTCCCGCCGCCGGTTTCGGCCGGCCAAGCGGGGGAGGAAAGTCCGGGCTCCACGGAAAGACGGTGCCGGGTAACGCCCGGCGGGGGCAACCCCAGGGAAAGTGCCACAGAAAGCAAACCGCCGACCCGCGCGTTGCGACGCGCCGGCCGGCAAGGGTGAAAGGGTGCGGTAAGAGCCCACCGCGCTGCCGGTAACGGGAGCGGCACTGTAAACCCCACCGGGAGCAAGACCAAATAGGGGCGGCAGGCGGCCATCTTCGGATGGTCGGCCAGGCGTTTCCGGGCCGCCGCCCGGGTAGGTCGCGCGAGGCGCCCGGTAACGGGCGTCCCAGATGAATGGCCATCCAACCGCGCTTCGGCGCGGCGGACAGAACCCGGCTTACAGACCGTCTGGCACTTAATCCCGCCTCAGGTGCCCCTTCTTTTCGATTACTTCGCCGACTTTCGCCCACCGGGCGAAGCCTTCTTGTCGCTGCAGCGCCCGCCGCGCCTGGGAAAACCTTGTACTTCGGCAACCCTTGGCCGGGGGCCAACCGGGTCGAACTTGCTCCGATCCTCAAAAGAACATTACAAGAACAAAATTATGACACAGTTGCCATTGATCCTCGACTGCACTAGCGCAAGTCGGTCCGGAAGAGTGCCCATCTACTACATGATGTGGTGCGGTTAATATCTTCTTCACCATCAATGTTTTACTTGTGATCCCATTGACACCCATAATTGCCCATGATATCCCATGCGATCCCATAAGGGGGATGGCTGGTCCCAGGATGTGCGAAACCTGGAGGCGAGAGGCAGGGCATAACCACGAACGTCGTGGGGGACAGACGTGCCGGTATTCATTGGCACCTTCGAAAACAAGGTGGACCGCAAGGGACGGGTGTCCGTGCCTGCGCCATTCCGCCAGTCCCTGGCCACTGAGTCCTTTCAGGGGATCGTGGCCTTTAACTCCTATCGCTCGTCGGCCATCGAAGCGTGCGGCATCGAGTTCATAGAACGGCTGAATGAAAGTGTTTCGGAAATGGCGCTGTTCTCGGATGAGCAGGACGACTTGGCGGCCACGATCTTTGCCGATTCGCAGCAGCTCCCCTTCGACGGCGACGGTCGTATCATGCTGCCGGCCAAGATGGTGCAGCATGCCGGGATCACCGAGCGTGCGGCCTTTGTCGGCAAGGGACCGATCTTCCAGATCTGGCACCCGGAAGCCCTCGATCACTACAAGGCAGAGGCGCGAAAGCGCGCCAAGTCCCAAGGATTGACGCTGTCCCTGCGGCCGGCCGGCGGTGGCGGCCGATGAGCGGCGTCACGCATAGCGCAAAGCCCGTCGCGCCAGGCGGCCACACGCCGGTGATGTTGCGCGAGGTTCTGGAGGTGCTGGAACCGCGTGACGGAGCCATCTACGTGGACGGAACCTTTGGCGCCGGCGGCTATACGGCGGCGATCCTGGATGCGGCGGACTGCACCGTCTGGGGCATCGACCGGGACGCCGAGGCGATCTCCGCCGGCGAGGCGCTGGTGGCTGCCTACCGAGGCAGACTGACCCTCCTCGAAGGCCGGTTTGGCGCCATGGACGGGCTGCTCGGCAAACGCGGCGTTGCCGCGGTGGATGGCATCGCCCTCGATCTCGGCGTCTCGTCCATGCAAATCGACCAGCCGCAGCGCGGCTTTTCCTTCGCCGCCGACGGCCCGCTGGACATGCGCATGGAGCCGGCGGGGTCCGGCCCCAGTGCCGCCGACGTAGTCAATTCCCTCTCCGAGGCCGAGTTGGCCGACATCATTCACCGCTTCGGCGAGGAGCGCCGGGCCCGTCAGGTCGCCCGCGCCATCGTCACGGCCCGGCACGGCCAGCCGATCGAGCGCACCGGCGAGCTGGCGGCCATCGTCCGCAAGGTCGTGAAGCAACGCCCCGCCAAAGGCGAAAAGCGCATCGATCCGGCCACCCGCACCTTTCAGGCCCTGCGCATCTACATCAATGACGAGATCGGCGAGATCGGCCGCGGCCTGGGCGCCGCCGAGCGGTTGCTGGCGCCGGGCGGCCGTCTGGCCGTGGTCGCCTTCCATTCCCTCGAGGACCGCGCGGTAAAGCAATTCCTGCGCGAACGCAGCGGCCAGATGCCGCGCCGCTCGCGCCATGTGCCCGAGGCGCCCGACACGGCGCCGCGTGCCGCGACTTTCCAGCCCCTGTTCAGGGGCACTTGCCGGCCCAGCCGGGCGGAATGTGCTGCCAACGCACGCGCACGTTCCGCCCGGATGCGGGCCGCCCGCCGAACCGACGCGCCCGCCTGGCCTGAACCGGCCGCCGCCGGGACGGAGGCAGGCGCG
The DNA here is from genome assembly GCA_021776215.1 of Kiloniellaceae bacterium. Taxonomy (GTDB): domain Bacteria; phylum Pseudomonadota; class Alphaproteobacteria; order Kiloniellales; family J153; genus JAJFGI01. The sequence goes on from JAJFGI010000421.1 coordinate 6,894, forward strand.
GCATGAGGCGATTGACCGGCATCCTTGGCCTGGTGGTTGCCGCCGTCGCGGCGCTGTTCCTGTTCACCGTCAAGCAGGAAGTGCGGCAGATGGAGGACGACTTGCGCGCGGTGCACCGGGACATCCTGGACCAGCAGGAAGCCATTCAAGTGTTGGAAACCGAGTGGAGTTACCTGAACCAGCCGGCGCGCATCGCGGATCTGGCCCAGCGCCATCTGGGTCTGCAGCCCATCTCGGCCACACGCATCGTGCGCCTCGACGATCTGCCGCTGCGGACGCCGAGCCCGGAGCCGGCCACGAAACAGATCAGCCCGCCCCAGACCGCCGATGGCACCCGGCTTGTGCCGGCCTCGAGCGATCCAAAAACAGGGAAAATCCAATGAACCGGCGCCACGTGCCGCCCGCCCGGCCGAAATGCTACCCGGTGATCGACACCGTGCCGCCGCGCGCGTTCACGGGCCGCGGGGCCCGTGTCCGTCTGGATGGCAGCACCGCTCGGGCGCTGGAGACCGGCCGCACCCGCTTGCTGGCGGCCGGCTTGGTTTTTGCCTTGGCCTTTACCGTTGTCGGCGGGCGCCTGGTCGATCTGACGCTGCTGTCGCAAGGCAGCGAGCCGAAGATCGCCAGCGGCCCGACGGCGCCGCAGCGTGAGACCGGGCGAGCCGACATCATCGATCGCAACGGCGTCTTGCTGGCGACAACCCTGCCGACCGCGTCGTTGTGGGCCAACCCCCATCAGGTCCCCGACCCCGGCGAGGCGACGACGCGCATTGCCGCGGCCCTGCCCGAACTCTCGCGCGACGAAATCCTGGCCAAGCTGAGCAGCGACCGCGGTTTCGTCTGGCTCAAGCGGGGCCTGACGCCGCGCCAGCAGTACGCGGTCAACCGCCTCGGCATTCCCGGTCTGCAGTTTCAGCAGGAGCCGCGGCGGTTCTATCCGCTGGCGGGTCTGACCGCCCATAGTGTCGGCTTTACCGACGTCGACGACAATGGACTGGCCGGTATCGAGCGATCCTTCGATAGCGATTTACGCGGCGCCGTGCAGCCGCTGGCGCTGAGCCTCGATCTGCGCGTCCAGCATGTGATGACGCAAGCCCTGGCCGACGCCATGACCGAATTCAAGGCCATCGGCGCC
>JAJFGI010000422.1 GCA_021776215.1 Kiloniellaceae bacterium
CCCCGCGTCGGCAGCGCTTGGATCGTCGGCGTCGTCGGGCAACTGCAGCTCGACGTGCTGGCGACCCGCATCGATACCGAATACGGTATCCCGGTCGGCTTCGAGGCCTCGCCCTATGAAACCGCCCGCTGGGTCGAGGCGGATGACCCGGCCGACTTGAAGCGGTTCATCGACTCGGCGGGCGGCACCCTGGCCGACGACCGCGAGGGCAATCCGGTCTTCATGGCCCGCAATGCCTGGGACCTGAACCGGACCCAGGAGGATTGGCCGAAGATCCGTTTCCTGACAACGCGCGAACGCGCTTGAGGGGCCAGATCGCCAATCTCGGCTCGCCCCGCGCGCATTTGCCCGCCAATCCCGCTATAATGGCAATGCGGGGCGGCAGATTCTACAGGGAGGAAGCGATGCCCACCATCCGACAGCGCGCGGCGGAAGCGGCCAAGGCCGTCTTTGACGCCGCGCAGTTCGAGCCGACGCCGGGCCAGAGCGATCTGGCGGTCCGGGCCATCGAGGACGCCCTCGTCCACTCCTATCTCGACGCGACCGAGCGATGCACAAGGGTGGTTACAACCTGCTGTAGCGCGGACCTGGACATGGCGCATAAGATCGCCGAGGAGGTGCGGCGCGCCAACACCGCCTTGATCGCCAACCTGTCGGGCTTGCGCTAAGCCCAGCTTGCCTGGAGGAGCGACAACACCATGAAGATCGAGCGGCAAAAGGTCGGCGCCCGCATGAGCCAGATCGTCACCCATGGCGATACGGTCTATCTGGCCGGGCAAGTGGCCGAGGACGCGGCCGGCAAGCCCGCCGGCGAGCAGATGGCCAACATCCTCGCCCGCATCGACGGTCTTCTGGCCGAAGCCGGAACGGACAAGCGGCACCTCTTGTCGGCCACCATATGGCTGGCGGACATGCGCGACTATGACGCCATAAATGGCGCCTGGGACGCCTGGATCCCGGAAGGCGGCGCCCCAGCCCGCGCCTGCGTCGAGGCCAAGCTGGCCTTCCCCAAGTACACGGTCGAGGTCGGCGTCATCGCCGCCCGATAGGTCCCGTCCCGCCAGTCCCCCGCCGCAACGCAGCGAGATACCTCTATGTCCACGCGTATTCTCGACCTGACCGAAACGCTCTACGATTACATGCTCGCCAATTCGCTGCGCGAGCCGCCGCTCCTCGCCCGCCTGCGCGACGAAACCGCCAAGCTACCCATGGCGCGCATGCAGATCGGCCCCGATCAGGGGCAGTTCATGCGCTTGCTGGTGGAGTTGATCGGCGCCCGGCGCGCGGTGGAGGTCGGGACATTCACGGGCTACAGCTCGCTGTCGGTGGCCCTCGCCCTGCCGGCGGACGGCAAGCTGGTTGCCTGCGACATCAGCGAGGAATACACGGCCATCGCCCGGCGCTACTGGGCCGAGGCGGGGGTCGCCGAGCGCATCGATTTACGCCTCGGCCCGGCGGTGGAGACCCTGGACGCTCTGATCGCCGACGGCGGCAGCGGCGCCTACGACTTCGCCTTCATCGACGCCGACAAGACGAACTACGACAGCTATTACGAGCGCTGCCTGACCCTGCTCCGGCCGGGCGGCCTGATCGCCATCGACAACGTGCTGTGGAGCGGCGCCGTGGCCGACCCGGCCGACCAGACCGCCGACACCGTGGCCATCCGCGCCCTCAATGCCAAGGTCCATCGGGATGAGCGGGTTTCGATCTCCCTGGCGACCGTCGGCGACGGTCTGATGCTCGCCCGCAAGCGCTAGAAGCGATCCTTTACAGGGGCCGATCCCACCGCCCTGAAAGCCGCGGCCGGCCTCGCTTATTGTGGTTAACCAGCTGTTCATCCGTTCTTAGGTCTATCTTCACGACACCCTGTGAGACTGGGAAGGTCGGCCGGTGGTTGCTCAACCTTTTGGCCACGGACCCATGAGGCAAGAGATGTGGAAGACAATTGCCATAGTCGCCGGCTTTACCGTTACGGCCTCGGCCGCGGCGGCACAGCCGCAGTGCAATGATCGGGCCCACGTTCTCGACCTGCTCGCCAAGAAATACAAGGAAGCGCCGATCGCCGCCGGCGTGACCAACAGCGGCGGACTTGTCGAGGTGCTCAGTGATGGCAAGGGGGGGACCTGGACCATCATCGTCACCACCCCGCAGGGCATGAGCTGTTTGGTTGCCGCCGGCGAAGGCTGGCGCAATATGGAGCTGATCGCGCTCGAACCGGAGGCCTGATCAGGTCAGCCGCCGGGGGCGCCCGAGTGTTGTCAGGGCGCGGCCGTGAAAGCCGAGTGCCGCACCCGGTCGCCGGGCCGAATGCCGAGCCGCGCCGCCGTGCCGCCATTCAATTCCAGGACCCCGGTCACCGGCTGTCCTGACGATATCGTCTCCAGCGAATAGGGCACCGTCCGCTCGGCAATGGCCACGATGCGGCCGTCGCCCTTGATGAAGAACATATCGAGCGGGATGACCGTGTTCTTCATCCACATGGAAACCTCCCACTCCTTGCCGTAGACAAACAGCATCCCGGCCATCTCCGGGAGTTTGCGGCGGAACATCAGGCCCTGCGCCCGCTGCTCCGCGTTCACCGCCAACTCGACCTCGAAATCGAGCTGCCGGCCCTCCGCCGTCACGATGGACAAGCGGTCGGTCGCGAAGCTTTGTCCGGCCTGCTGCGCGCTTGCGGCGACCGTGCCGGCACTGGCCAACCCGACGATAAGGAGCAGCGCCGCCGGGCGAAAAAATCGTTTGAGAAGCCATGCCATACGCCTTGACATAGACTCCTGGGGCACGCGGTACAAGCGGCACATCGAACGTCGACAGGGCGGTAAAAGGCGCGCTACACTTCTTGCAAGCGGGCGCTCCCGCCTCGGGCGGGCGGACGCAAGCAGCGCCGTAGGGGAGCATAGATCATGACGCCAGCCGTAAACCCGTTCTACGTCCCCCGCCGCCAGGCCCCACGGTGGCTTGCCGCCATCGCTGCGGCTGCGCTCGGCTTCGCTTTATGGGCAGGCGGCGCGGCCGCCGGCGAAGAGAATCTGGAGATCGAGTTGAACAAGGCCGAGAACAGCGGCGGCGGCTGTCTGGCGTCCTTCGTCGTGCAGAACAAGCTGGGGCACACACTGGACCGCTTCAGCCTCGATCTCTTCATCTTCGACAAGGACGGCATTATCGCCCGCCAGGTGCTCTTGGACATGGCGCCGTTGCGTAAGGCCAAGACCACGGTGGCGAACTTCTCGCTCACCCAGGTCCCCTGCGAGAACATCAGCAAAGTGCTGGTGAATAACATCCCCTCGTGCCGCAGCGAGGACGGCACCCTGCTGGACTGTCTGACCGATCTGAAGGTCTCCAGCCGCGACCGCATTGAATTGACCAAGTAAGGGGCCGGCGCCGTCCCTCGGGTTTCTGTCCGGCAAATCTCCGGTTGGAAAGACGGCGCGTTCCAGGTACCACCGGTGCCGGAGCCCATGCCCCGTGCCCAATGATATTACCACGCGCGCCCCATCCGTCCGCCTGCACGCCGCCAGCCTCGTCTATGCCGGCGCCCCGGTGTTCGACGCTCTCGATCTGGTTCTGCCGGCCGGGCGGACCACCTGCCTGCTCGGCCCGTCGGGTGTCGGCAAGACCAGTCTGCTGCGCCTCATCGCCGGGCTGTTGCCGGGCGCCGAGGGCAAGGCGGTCGACGATGACGGCAGCGGGCTGAGCGGCCGGATCGCGTACCTGGCGCAGCAGGATTTGCTGCTGCCCTGGCTGTCGGCCCTGGACAACGTCACCCTGGGCGGCCGGCTGCGTGGGGAAAGCCCGGGGCCGCCGGCGCTGGACCGGGCCCGCGGGCTGCTGGCGCGGGTTGGACTGGCGGGACGCGAGGATGACCGGCCGGCGAAGCTCTCGGGCGGCATGCGGCAGCGGGTGGCCCTGGCGCGCACGCTGATGGAGGATCGTCCGATCGTGCTGATGGACGAGCCGTTCTCGTCTCTCGACGCCATCACCCGGTACGAACTTCAGGCCCTGGCCGCCGAGTGCCTGGCCGGGAAGACGGTCCTGCTCGTCACCCACGATCCGCTGGAAGCCTTGCGCCTTGGCCATCAGGTTCTGATCATGGCCGGGGCACCGGCGCGGCTGGATACCCCCCTTGTGCCCGTTGGCCAGCCGCCCCGGGATCCCGCCGATGCGGGCCTTCTTGCCTTGCAGGCCGAGCTGCTCAAGCGCCTCACCCAGGCGAAAATCGACCATGGGACAGGCGCGCCATGAAGGCCCTGCGGGCCTTGGCGATCGGCGCCGGAATGTTGCTGGCCTGGCAGGCGGTGGTCAGCCTCACCGGGGTCGCCCACTACATCCTGCCCGGCCCCGTCCGCGTGGCGCGGGCGTTTGCCGCCAACGCCGATGTGCTGTTCGCCCACGCCTTTGTGACCGGTACCGAGATCGCCCTGGGTCTGCTGCTCGGCTGCCTATTGGGATGCGTCTCGGCCATTCTGGTGGCCAGCTTTCCGCCGGCGCGCCGGTGGTTGTTGCCGGTCCTGGTCGTCAGCCAGGCGATCCCGGTCTTTGCCCTCGCCCCGGTCCTGGTGCTGTGGCTCGGCTATGGCTTGCTCTCCAAGGTGGCCATGGCCACCCTGATCATCTACTTCCCGGTCACCGCCGCCTTCTTCGATGGCCTGCGGCGAACCGAGCCGGGCTGGCTGGATCTGGCGCGGACCATGGGCGGCAGCCGATTCCGCATTCTGCGCCATATTCGAATTCCGGCCGCCTTGCCGGCGCTGAGCTCGGGCATCCGGGTGGCGACGGCGGTTGCCCCTATCGGTGCCGTGGTCGGCGAATGGGTCGGCTCCAGCGCCGGTCTCGGCTATTTCATGCTCCAGGCGAACGGGCGGCTGCAGATCGACACCATGTTCGCGGCCCTTCTGCTGCTCGCCCTCATGTCCGTGGCACTGTATTTCAGTGTCGATGCACTTTTGCGCCTTGCCCTGCCGTGGCAGGCCGAAGACGCTGGATCCACCCTGCCGGAGTCACCTTAGACACTTGCCTAAATCGAAACCCGATACCGCGACCCAGTTTTCCCGCCAGGCCGAGGCCTATGCGCGCAGCGCCACGCACGGCGGCGACGCCGATCTGGACATCGTCGCCGACTTCGCCGATCCGGGGCCCGAGGACCGGTGCCTGGATGTTGCCTGCGGGCCGGGCCACATGGCCTTTCGCATCGCCCGGCGCGCCGCTCTGGTGGTCGCGGCCGATATCGCGCCCGGCATGCTGGCCACCGCCCGGCGCCTGGCCGCCGAGCGGGGCTTGCGCAACGTGGTGGTCCAATTCGCCGAGGCGGGTGCCCTGCCCTTTCCGGATGCCGCCTTCGATGTGGTGACCTGCCGCATCGCCGCGCACCAGTTTCCCGACGTGCCCGCCTTCGTCCGCGAGGCGGCGCGGGTGCTGAAGCCGACCGGCCGGCTGGTGATCGAGGGCAGCATGGCCCCGGACGACCCGGCCCAAGCGGCCTTTCTTGACGAACTGGAGCGCCGGCGGGATGCGACCCATGTCCTGACCCTGAGCCGCGGACAATGGCTCCAGGTGTTGGCCGAGGCCGGCCTGCGGGTCACCGGCGAAACGGTCTTCGCCAAGCGCCACGATTTCGCCGACTGGGTCCGGCGCACCGGCCTGGATGACGGGCAGATCGCGGCCATCGACTCCTGGATCATG
>JAJFGI010000423.1 GCA_021776215.1 Kiloniellaceae bacterium
GTGAAGGATATTCGCAAGGAGATCGGCGACATCTCGGCCGAGACCGGCCTGCCGATCAGCGAATTCCGCCGCATCGTCAAAACCGTGCAGACCGGCGAGCGGGAGGCCAGCAAGGCCAAGACCGAAATGGTCGAGGCCAACTTGCGCTTGGTCATCTCGATCGCCAAGAAATACACCAATCGCGGCCTGCAGTTCCTAGATCTCATTCAGGAAGGCAACATCGGCCTGATGAAGGCGGTCGATAAATTTGAATACCGCCGCGGCTACAAGTTCTCCACCTATGCCACCTGGTGGATCCGCCAGGCGATCACTCGCTCGATCGCCGATCAGGCGCGCACCATCCGCATCCCGGTGCACATGATCGAGACCATCAACAAGCTGGTGCGCACCAGCCGCCAGATGCTGCACGAGATCGGCCGCGAGCCGGCGCCGGAGGAATTGGCCGAACGCTTGGTCATGCCGCTGGAGAAGGTGCGCAAGGTCCTCAAGATCGCCAAGGAGCCGATCTCCCTGGAGACCCCCATCGGCGACGAGGAAGACAGCCACCTGGGCGATTTCATCGAGGATAAGAACGCGGTCATCCCCCTCGACGCCGCCATCCAGGCGAACCTGCGCGAGACCACGACCCGGGTGCTGGCCAGCCTGACCCCGCGCGAGGAGCGGGTGCTGCGCATGCGTTTCGGCATCGGCATGAACACCGACCACACCCTGGAAGAAGTGGGCCAGCAGTTCTCGGTCACCCGCGAGCGTATCCGTCAGATCGAAGCCAAGGCCCTGCGCAAGCTCAAGCACCCCAGCCGCAGCCGCAAGCTGCGCAGCTTCCTGGATACGTAAGGGGCCGGCGCAGATCCCCCGTCGTCTACCGGCGGTACGCGGTATTCTGGCCCGGGCCCGTATTTCAGCGGTCAGAATCCGCCGCCCATAACGGGCATTGTCGCAACTTCGGATTCTGCCGGGCCCACCAGATTCTCAAGCGCAGCTATTCTTTCGGCCGGCGGCCAACGATGAGGTCACGGAGAGCACGCGCACCCGCGCGTTGCGCGGGTGTCAACGTGGACCGGAGCCGACATGCTGAGATCATGGATCGGCTTTGTGCCCGGCACGTGCCTCACGGCCGCTCTGAACAGATCAATGGATTGGCGAGGAACCTATGGTGACGCGGTGCGTTTAGCATTTGCCGTCTTAACAGTCTCGGGGCTGGCGGCAGCATAACTTGCCAACACGTACAAAGGTGTATCCTCATGACAAATCAACTTCTTTCCTCCAGCACAATCGCCGGCGACAGCGTGAAGAATCGCCAGGGCGAGGAACTCGGCAATATCGAGGACCTCATGGTCGACGTTTCATCGGGAAAAGTCGAATATGCGGTACTGTCATTTGGCGGCTTTCTTGGGCTTGGTGACAAGTATTTCGCGATCCCCTTCAATCAGCTTGGCGTCGACCACAAGAATCATTGCATGATCCTGAATGTTGACAAGGAGCGGCTGAAAGACGCACCTGGCTTCGATAAGGACAATTGGCCGAACTTCGCGGACCCATCATTCCGCAATTCGGTGAACACTTATTACGGTCACGTCTAAACGACACGCAGCGGTCGTGCCATTGATGCTTGGCGCGACCGCTCACGCCGCACCGAATCGGGTCGCTCGTTGGAGTGGAGGCAGGTCTCACGTTGGTGAGAAACCCATCCACGCGCGACCGGCAGGTGGAAATTGGTAGTCTCGATGTCGAGCCAGGTCGGGCGAGCCGCATCCGACTTTCAGACGTGCGAGTGGCGAATACACAGTGGGCCGGCGGCGCCGGCGAGTTAGCCTCTCCTGAGACGCGGGGCGAATTTCCGGCCATCGGCAGGCTGCGGCGGAGGACGGACGGAACGGCCGCCTTTCGCGCTGCCGTGCGCGGCCTTGCGATGGAGGGGAAGGGCCATCGATCCGGCGCGCCGCGCGGTAGCCCACGGGGGCACGGTTTTGGCCCTCGGCCGCTGACCGGCTCAACCGGCCCTTGATCTCAGCCTTGCTCCCACGGGCACAAACGGCAAAACTCTGCCCGGGCCCGTAGTTCAGCGGTCAGAACCCGCCGCTCATAACGGCGTTGTCGCAGGTTCGAATCCTGCCGGGCCCACCACCGAGACCATGTTTTCCCAAAGTGCCAGAGACTTCAGCGCCAAACCCCGCGATTCCGCGGGCTTTGGCCGACTACGCGTTGACGGGAGACAGCGGTATCAGACCAAAACTGACCCAAATGGCCGAAAGTCTCTGCGGGCCATTTCGCCGTCAACGCGTTAGTCGATGGCTGCCACACGGGCGTCTTGTTCTTGCCAGATGGTTGGCAGGTCCGCCTGGCGTGTGAGCGATGCCCTTGGCCTTGGATTGAGCGACCTTGTCGCGGATACGCTCGCTGATGACCTCGCGCTCGAACTGGGCAAAGGATAGAAGCACATTGAGGGTGAGGCGCCCCATCGAGGTGGTGGTATTGAACTGCTGAGTTACCGAAACAAAGGAGATGCCCGCATCATCGAACGCCTCGACCAGTTTGGCAAAGTCGATGAGCGAGCGGGTCAGGCGAGAGCGTACGGCGCTGGTTCCTCAAATTTGGCACCCCAATCGCAAAAAACTTACGCCGTATGCGGCCCACACCCAGCGACTATTGGCATCTCGATGAGATGGTCATTGTTATCCGAGGGCGACGTCATTGGTTATGGCGAGCCGTCGACAATGAAGGTGAGGTTCTGGATTTCCTCGTGCAATCAAAGCGGGACGCCAAAGCCGCATTGAAGCTGATGCGGAAACTGTTGAAGAAGCATGGGTGGGCGCCAACTCGGATCACAACCGATAAACTCAGATCCTATCATGTCGCATTCCGAATCCTCGGCCTGACGGCTGAGCACATCGACAATAAGCGCGCGAACAATCGTGCGGAGAACTCGCCCCAACCGGTCAGACGACGAGAGCGCAAACAGCAGCGTTTCAAATCACCGGGCTCTGCGCATCGCTTCCTGAATATCCACTCTTCGGTCTACACCACTTTTTACGTCCAGCGTCATTTGCTCAGCAGATCCGCATTCAAGCAATTTCGGATCGACGCGTTTAACGTATGGGGAAGTGCGGGCGCGGGAGCCTGAAAGGGCATCGACACGGATCTTTGCGGCCGTTTCCCATTAACGTGACAATGCCCGACGACGAGAGAGGACGATGGCGAAATTCAGGGGCATCGAGACCATTCAGAAGTTCGCCTCCGTCCATGCCTCGATCCACAATCATTTCAATCAGGACCGCCACCTCAACCGCCGGGATATTTTCAAGCAGAACCGCTCCGCCGCCCTGGCCGAGTGGCGTCAGCTGGCGACCTGACGACCCTGACCTCGCGACCTTTGGAGACTGGTTCGCGTTTGATTGACACTGCCATGGCCACTGCTAAGTAGATTCCGAACCTATGAAATCCGTTCGTCGCGCCGTAGGGTACCCTGAACAGCGACGATCCCGTCGAACACTACCAGGGTCGCTACTCCGAGGAAGATTTCTAACATGGGGAACTGGAGCTTCAACCGTGACGTTAATACTGTCCTGGGAAACGCGCTGGCGGCCGTTTATCTCCAGGGGCCAATGCCGGTTCAGCGACGTGACCGCGAGGGCGCGCACCTGACCACATGGGCTGATTCACCGACATCAAAACGTGCCGGTCCTGCCGCCGACCCCGCCGGCAGTTCGTCCAAAACGGCCCGACACACGGGACCCTGTCAGCCAGGGAATTGTGCCAAATACGGGGAATCACCATTCGGAGGATTTTACAAATGAAAATTATTTCCGTGGTTGTCCTGGTCCTTCTCATCGCCGGTTGCGCATCGCCCGGACCTGAGCGGACCAATGAGCAGATCCCGACGGTCACCTACAGCTACAACACTGGTGAAGCGGAAGAGGTAAAGCAAAACGCGGCAAAATATTGCCACGATAACTATGGACGCTCCGCACGTATTGTTCAGGACGTGCAGAGCGGTGACAAGCGTGTCATGACCCTCGAGTGCGTTGTTGCGCAGCAATAGGCGCTCCGCACAACAGTGTCTGGGGAAACCACCTTGAGCTGGCGCGGCACGCCCCGCGAAAGCTCCAAGTAGAATTATGCCACCACCCCCACCGAGTGGGGACAGTTTGCTCCCTGATTCTTCTGTCTCACTGCAAGGGTGCAGTCCAAAGCCCTAGGAATAACGCTATGAATTGGGATCAGATCGAAGGTAACTGGAAGCAGATTAAAGGGAAAATGAAAGTGAAGTGGGGCGATTTGACGGACGACGAACTCGACCGGGGCCGAGGGACGGCGAGATCAAGTTGTTGGCTTCGTTCAGGAGCGCTATGGCCTTGCCAAGGACGAGGCTGAACGTCAAGTCGATGCGTGGAGCCGCAAGATCTAGGTTCCTTTCGGGCAAAGCGCCGGGACGGCGCATACCGCGCCGACCCGTTAACTCCATGGGCAGCCGAGGATAGTGATGCTGAGCCAGGTCCACCCGCTGATATGGGTTGCGTTCTTGCCATTGCTGGCGCTGATCCCGGCAGTCATCGCCTATCGGAAGGGATACCCCTTCTTTGGGGCTTGGCTGATCAGCATTCCTTTCCCACCGCTGGCCCTTGTCACCGTCCTGTTACTCCCAGCCTACAAGGTCTGCCGGTATTGCCTCGAAAAGATCAAGGCGGAGGCATCCGCGTGCCGCCACTGCGGCCGTTGGCAAGCCGCCACGCCGGATCCGCTAACCCAGGCCTCGCCATTATCCCAGGATCGGCCGGCGATGGATCGCCGTGGCGAACAGCGGCCACAGCTTGGTGCGCGTGCGACCGAAAATGGCTTTGGCGAGGAGATCGACGATCGCCAAATCCCGGACGATCAGGGGCGGCAATCCGCGCGACGGCCAACCGGTCGCCCGGCGGCGGTTGGGGTCGGCTTGCTCGCGACCGTAGCTGTCGCCGTCCTTACGCTGCCGGGGATGCGTGAGACCCTTTGGGGCGAGGCGGAACATTCAGCCGAAGCGGCGGACGCGGCCGCACTAGCGCCATACGATCCGGGATCGGTCGCTTCTGTCGCGCCCGGCAAAACGGGGCTAGGCGGCGCGGCTAACCACCTGCCAGGCAGGGATCTAGACATGGACAATGCCGCTGCTGGGCCAATTGGCGCGGCTAGGCGTGCTGTGCCGCCTCTCGCCGCACCGGTGCGGGGCATGGTTCCGTCGGAAGAGCGAGATAATACACAGCAACCGCCGGAAAGCCCGCTTGCGCGCGTCCCAACGCTGGAGAGGGCGACCGGTGAGGTGATGATTGTGCCTCCGTCGTTCGTTCCGCCTGCTGATGCGCTGCGGCAAGTACAGGCCATGCTGACCAAGTTGGGCTACGACCCCGGTCCGGCCGACGGCATTATGGGACCAAAGACCGAGGTCGCCCTCCGCCACTACGAGTCGGCAAACAACCTCCCCATAGGCGGGACCTTCGATGTGCTGCTCCGGCCCACGCGGGCAAAGCCGGTCATGGCAGCGGAAAATCAGTCGGAGCCGACATCGCTTCTGCCCGACATTATGGAGAAAGCGACTCATTTCTAGGAGTTTTCAAATGGTTCTCACCGCCAGTCACATCGCGCCGCTGGTCGCCCTTATCGCCGGCATCTTGATCCTGATCATACCGAGGCTATTGAACTACATCGTCGCAATCTACCTTATCGTAACAGGCTTGGTCGGGCTCAACGGCATCTACCAATTCATAAATTAAAGCAGGTTGGCACTTTTACTGTGTCTGACAGCTTCAAGGTAAGGCTATCATGGCCGAGCTACGATCAGCAGCATAGCCCTGGTGCAGCTCAGGTTTGTCGCGTCGGTTATGAAATTCAATCGCCTAGGTCAGCCCGCCCGCATGACCAACCGGATCAGGTCCGGCAGGGATTTCGTCCTGGTCCGTTTCATGACGGCAGCCCGATGATTCTCGACTGTGCGCTGGCTGATGCCGAGGCGTGCCGCGATCTCCTTGTTGGCATGCCCGGCAACAACCTGATCCATGACCTGGCGTTCGCGACCGGTGCGCTCGACGAGGCGTGCTACAGCCGCTTCGTTCGATGGCGAATTATTAGAGGAGGATGCGCGCGTCTGGGCGCGATCGACGCTGGCCAGCAGCTCGCTGTGCCGCACCGGTTTCTCCAGAAAATCGACGGCGCCGGCCTTCATCGCCGCGACCGCCATCGGCACGTCGCCGTGGCGGTGATCATGATGGCGGGAAGGTGAATGCTGTCTTTCTTCAGCCGTCCGATCAAGGCAAGTCCGTCCATGCCCGGCAGTCGGGCATCGACCACTAGACAACCGGCCTAGTCGCGCTGATAGATCTCCACGAACGCAACGGAGCCCAGTGTCGTGACCCGGCCGTTCGGGTCACGACCATAGCAGACGAGAGATCGCTGAGAGCAGGATTGGAATCTTCCTAACCCCGGATCGCGAAGGTAATCTTAAGGGCAAGACTTCCGATTCCGGAAAGGCCGCGCCGGCATCCCGGAAACGGTGCGCACGGCAAACCGTGCCGGGTGGCCGCGCAAGCCGTCAAGCGGCGAGAGATAGCCTTTTTCTAAACGCAAAAAGCCCCGCCAGCGCGGAGCCGAAAAGCAGAATTGCGCCGGGTATCGGCACGGCCGAAACGGGGGCGTACGGAAGAAATTGGACCCCCGCATCTGTGAGATCAAGACCGCCGCTCAAGCCGTTGCTGCCAGCAAGAATACCCAAGCAAGAGCCGGAGAGGGTGTTTTGATCCAACGTCACGGCCCCCGTACTCGCCGCGGCTCTACCGCATGAATCGGTTGCGGAGGTGTTCATGGTGATGCTCGCGTCCGCGAAAATGTTCCCGAAGAAGGTCGTGTTTAGATCGATGGTGGCGGAGCTGCCGACATTCCAATACAAGCCGGCACCTGACCCGGTATTGATCACGCTCACGCCTGAGTTGGGCGAGGTGATCAACGTGCTGGGCATCTGGAAAACCCAGGCCGCGTTGGCGTTGCCTCCACCGTCGAGTATGAGCAGCCCCGACAAATTTGTAGTCCCCGCTGGAACCGTATAGACGCCCGGCATGATCGTGAGTCCAGCCAAGTCCGCACCAAGGAGGGTCCCTACCCCTAGAGATCCAAGATTAGATCTCGCGGTGGTGAGTTGACCCTGAGCCGACTGCGCGGCCGCAGTGCCTGCGTGTACCAGTCCTCCCGTCACCTGCGGGTCCGACACCGCAACGCCTGGTGAGGAATTAAAGCCCGTGATTGCATTCGCACCACCGCTCGACCAGACACCGACATTTCCGCCGATGGCGCTCGGGGAAACATTGGTCACCGTTGAGGCGCCCAGAACCGTAAAGCTCTCCAAATCCGAACCCAGAAACACCGCGGCCATTCCCTGGGTGGGGCCATACAGAAGTGCAACGATAGGGGCGATGATGACTAGTCGGGCACTGCGTCGGAGGGGCGTACTTGCCGTCTTCATTTTTTTGGCCTACCTTTCCAATTTTACGCTATGTCATCGGGCCGGGGACTGTCAAGTCCGAGACTTGCCGGATAACTTGGTTCGGGGCGCATTCTTCAAGGTTCCGCCCGTGCGGCCGCTTTCGGCCTCGAAGGCTTGGTCGAGCGCGCGCCTGCTACCTGGGACCAGTACACAACATCAGCCCGAAGTATCCGGGAACAGTCTTATGTAGTCGTCCATGAAGATTCCCCGCCGTGCGCTTGCGCGGCGTCTCAGCGAGGATCTGCCGCCGCGAAAGGCCCGCTGAGCTGCCGCCTGTTCCAAAGACACTGAGTTTAGGTATTTGATGATGGAACCGGAAGTGGACTATGAGGCGACGGACGTTCAACAAGGTGTTCAAGCTCGAGGCAGTTAGGCTGGTGAAGGAACGGGGGTGTCGGTAGCGCAAGCCGCCCGCGATCTCGAGGTTCACCCGAACGTGCTTCGGAACTGGATCAAAGAGGTTTCGGCCAACCCGCGGTATGCGTTTCCGGGTCAAGGCCGGATGAAGCCCGAGCAACCGGAGACCGAGCGGCGGCGCCGGCGTACCGGGAAAAAGCCGCGGATTGTGCGGGAGATGCTGGTGACCGGAGCGGTGGTCGGCAGTGACCACCAAGAACAACCAAGCGCTCCCACATCTCGTCAGTCCCGCCGTTGTCCGTGGATCTTGGGCGCTGTCAGCCCGCCCGCATGACCAACCGGATCAGGTCCGGCAGGGATTTCGTCCTGGTCCGTTTCATGACGGCAGCCCGATGATTCTCGACCGTGCGCTGGCTGATGCCGAGCCGAGCAGCGATCTCCTTGTTGGCATTGCCGGCAACAACCTGGTCCATGACCTGGCGTTCGCGAACGGTGAGCTCGGCGAGGCGTGCGACAGCCGCGTCGTTCGATGGCGACTGATGAGAGAAGGATGCGCGCGTCAGGGCGCGATCGACGCTGGCCAGCAGCTCGCTGTGCCGCACCGGTTTCTCCAGAAAATCGACCGCACCGGCCTTCATCGCCGCGACCGCCATCGGCACGTCGCCGTGGCCGGTGATCATGATGGCGGGCAGGTGAATGCTGTCTTTCTTCAACCGTCCGATCAAGGCAAGTCCGTCCATGCCCGGCAGGCGGGCATCAACGACAAGGCAACCGGCCTGGTCGCGCTGATAGATATCCAGGAACGCCTCGCCGCTGGCGCAGAGCTGCATTGCGTGGCCGTGTTCGTGTAGCGACTCGCCTACGGCTTCACGTACCGCGGCGTCGTCATCGACCACGAAAACGGTAGGCGAACGCGATTTAACAATCGGTAGACTGGCAGCCAATACCCGCTTCTCGGAGGTCGCCTTCGATCGAGACGGCACCAGCAGGCTTTGGGTGAGCCGCATCAGTTTGGCCGCCTTCACCGGTTTGTGCAAATACAGGCAGCCCTGTCGCGCAATTTCGCGCAGCGTGTCCGTCGAGATATCGCCGGTCAGGATGATGACCGGTATTTCGTCATGTAGCGTCGCGCGCAATGCGGCAGCCACCTGCAAGCCGTTCAGGCCCGAGGGCAGATTGTAGTCGGCAACGACGACATCCGGTCTGAGCGTCCCGCGTGCCGCGAGTTCGAAGGCTTCGCGACCATCGGCGGCGGCGACAGTGCGATGGCCTTCCTCCTGGAACAGCAGCACCAGCATCTCACGAACTTCCGGGTCGTCTTCGACGATCAGGATTTCGCCGGCCCTCGGCGTGGGCTTCGCCGGAACGTCGCCGTCGGTCCGGGGCCGCGCGCCGGGTGCCAGGTCTCCGAGCGGCACGTCGATGGCGAATACCGACCCCGAGCCGGATTGCGAGCGCACATCGATTGGATGATCGAGCAGGTTCGCCAGACGCTGCAGGATTGCCAGGCCCAGGCCGAGGCCGCGGGCCCGTTCGCGAGCCGGGTTGTCGAGCTGGTGGAACTCCTCGAAAACCGCCTGCAGCTGTTCTTCCGGAATGCCGATCCCCGTGTCCCGGACCTCGATCCGCAGCGTATCGCCGCGCCGCCGGCAGCCGAGCAAAATCTTGCCCTGCTTGGTGTATTTCACCGCGTTCGACAGGAGATTTCGCAGCATCTGCTCCAGCAACCGTGGGTCGCTGCGTACGGTCAGGCTGCTCGACACCACGCGCCAGCCGAGTTTCTTGGATTTTGCGTGATAGGCGAAGTCGGCCCGCAGCCGGTCGAGCAGCTCGGCAATTGGGAAATCAATCACCTCCGCATGCACGATGCCGGCCTCCAGCTGATTGATATCGAGCAGCGTGTTCAGCATGCCCGACATGACCCCCAGGGTCTCGTCGATCTTGCCGATCAAACGCAAGGCGCCGGCATCCTTGACCCGTTTCATCAGTATGCCTTGCAGCAGGCTCAGCGTTTGCAGCGGCTGGCGCAGATCGTGGCTGGCGGCGGCGAGGAAGCGTGACTTGCCAAGATTGGCTCGTTCGGCATGCGATTTCGCCAGCGCCACGGTTTGGTCGGCGCGTTTGCGTTCGGTGATGTCGTCGATCGCCACCAGTATCCGTCGCTTGGCGGTCGGCACCTCGCGCAATTTCCGGGCACTCAGCAGCAGCGACCGCCGGCCAAGCGTCGGCAGGTCGAGCTCCATCTCGTGGTCTTCGATTGCAGTGTGCTGGGCTAGCACCTGGGCGATAAAGCTCGCCATGGCCGGAGCATTGAACAGGCTGGCAAATGGTCGGCCCACGGCCTCAGCGCGATCAACGCTGAAGGCGCGGTAGAAGGAACGATTGGCCGAGACCAGGCAAAGCCCTTCATCGAGCACGGCCAGCGGTTGGCGCACAGTATCGATGATGCTGTCAGCATAGGTCAGAGCGGTCTCGATCACCTGCCCGGCCGCCTTTATCGAGGAAATATCGGTGAAGGTCACGACCACTCCCTCGATATGGCCCTCGAGGGTGCGGTAGGGCAGAACGCGCCGGATATACCAGTCGCCGCCGTCGCTGCGGATCTCGCGGCTGAGCGGCAGTCCTGTGGACAGCACGTGTTGCGCCTCGACCGGCAGATCGACGTCATCGGAGCACGACGCGAGATCGGCCAGCGGCCGGCCGATGTCCGAGGCGATGACGCGCAACAACGATGTCACCGCCGGGGTGAAGAATCGGATGCCGAGCTTTTGGTCCAGGAACAGCGTCGCCACATCGCTGCTGTCGAGGATGTTCTGCATGTCGTTTGCCGTCGCGCGTTGCTGTGCCACCGTCGCCTGCAGCTCGGCGTTGAGGGAGGTCAGTTCCTGGTTCAGCGACTGCAGCTCCTCTTTCGAAGTCTCCAGCTCCTCGTTGGTCGACTGGTACTCCTCGTTGACCGATTGGGCTTCTTCGTTGATCGCCCGGTGTTCCTCGCTCGCCAGATCCAGATCGTGGATGGCGCTCTGCAGCTCCTGGCGCGTGACGTCGAGCTCCTGTTCGAGCTGGCGGACCAGCGTCGCATCGGCGGTGAGGTTCAGGGGGCTACCCGCCTGCCGCACCAGCTCCGGCCGATCGATGAAGCTGACCAGCAGCAGCGACTCGGTGCCGCGCTGCACCGGTTCGACGGCGATGTCGACGGCGACAGTGCCTTGCTCGAGCGTCATCCGCGCGCTGCTCGCCACGATCCGGTGGCCGGCGCGGCGGGCCTGCAGGATCGCCGCACGGAGCTTCGGGCGCAGGCCGTCGCGCGCCATGGCCAGCACGTCTCGGTTGGCATCGCCGGAGGCCACCCGCAGGTAGCGGTCGACCGCGCCGAAGTGGAACAAACCCTCGTTGTTACGGTTGATCAGCACAGAGGCCGGCGCATAGGACTCGAGCAGCCGTCGCTGCGCCAGATCACCAAGACCGGTGGCGGGCGCGACGGCAGCTCGCAACGCCGGCGTCCTGGGCTGTCGCGGCTCCTGTCCGGCGCCGATCGGGAACCGAACTTCGCTCGGCCGGCTGCTGCCAATGCGCCGGAACAATGGCATGTCCTCGATGATCGGCTCGAAACGGTGCGCCAAACTGCCTACCGTCTCGGAAACGCCGAGAAACAGCACGCCGCCCTCGCGCAGCGCGAAATGGAACAACGACAAGATCTGCTGTTGCGCCTCCGGTCGCAAATAGATCAACAGATTGCGGCAGGAGACCAGATCGAGGCGCGAGAACGGCGCATCGGTGAGCAAATCCTGGACCGTGAACACCACTGCCTCGCGCAGCTTCGGCTTCACGCGATAGCCATGCGCCTCCTTGATGAAGAAACGTGCTAGCCGAGCTGGCGTCACGTCGGCCACAATTGACTCCGGATAGAGGCCGTTGCGGGCGAAGCTCACCGCATCCTCGTCGATATCGGAAGCGAAGACTTGCAGCTTTACGCCGCCCTCAGCTGTCGCAACCGCCTCGAGCAGGATCATGGCAATGGAATAGACTTCCTCGCCGGTACTGCAGGCGGGCACCCACACGCGCACCAGCCGATCCGGTGCCCGGCCGCGGATCAGGTCCGGAACGGCTTGCGCCGCCAACAGTTCGAACGCGTTCGGATCGCGGAAAAAGCTGGTGACGTGGATCAACAGATCTTTCGCCAGGTGCTTGATCTCGTCGGGATCCTTGCGCAGCATCTCCAGATAGTGACCGCCATCGGCGACGCGACGGATCGCCATCCGTCGCTCCAACCGGCGCAGCAGTGTGCCGGTCTTGTACAAGGAAAAATCGTGTGTGCTCTCGGTATGCAGCAGCGCAATGGTCTGCTCGAGCAGTTCCGGTGCTTGCTCCGGTGGCACGAGGGGCTTCCGCCCAGTTGGGCGGCCGAGCGACGGCCGGTCCGTCAACGCCGCCGGAATCTCGGCCAGCGATAGCACCAGATCGACCGCACCGGTCTTGATGGCGCTGCGTGGCATGCCGTCATACGCGGCCTCTTCGGGATCCTGGGCGATCACCAGACCGCCATGCTCCTTGATCGCCTTGATCCCTTGGCTGCCGTCGGTTCCGGTTCCGGAAAGCACGGCGCAAATCGCACGTTTGCCGCAAGCCTCCGCCAGCGAGCGCAGGAAGAAATTGAACGGCATCCTGGCGCCACGGCGCTCCCGCGGCTGGGACAGGTGGAGAGCATCGTCGCGGATCGCCAGATAGGCGCTTGGCGGTATCAGGTAGACATGGTTGGGCTCGATCGGCATGCCATCCGCCGACTGTACGACGGTCATTGACGTATGGCCGGCGAGCAGGCTGACCATCATGCTCTCGTGCGTCGGGTCGAGGTGCTGGATCAGGACGAAAGCCATGCCGCTGTCGGCCGGCAGGGCGATGAGCAGCTTCCGGAACGCCTCAAGCCCGCCTGCCGAGGCGCCCACGCCGACGATTGGGAAGGTCGCTCGCCGTGACGACTTGGTGCGCTTGGCGGCGGCTCCTGAGGGTTTCGCCGCTTGTCCGATCACGGACCGACGGCGTTTCTTGATGGCCATTCAAGCCTGCTTCAGTCTCAGCCAAGGGCTCCGGCATGCGGCCGGAGCGAGCAGGGACCTGCCCACATTACTACCTTTTCGCCTTGCTTGCGATAGCCTCGGTGCATAATTGGCTAGTGCCGCATCGTTCTGGGAACACATCCCGCCAAGTGGCAAGCTATGCCGCTCGCTGGGGCCAACGCGCGGCCGAGGAGCGGCCAATCTCGCTTTCGTCGGCCGTGTGGTCCAGCGCCGAAACTGTGCCCCCTATAATGCCTTGCGGTGATCAACCTGCATCACCAGACGAAGGGTTTGCCGCCCGCGCGACAGGCGGGAACGCACAGTGCCCACTGGCACGTTCATGACGGTCGAAGCCTCTTTATAGGTAAATCCTTCGAGCCCGACTAATAGGACCGCTATACGCTGGCTATCCGGAAGGGCATTGAGCGACAATTCGAGGTTCTTGAGCTCGATCGAGTCGATTTGATTTGGCGGCCAAGACATTTGCGGACGCTGCTCGTCAATCGACAGCAGCCTTGGGCGCGACGCGTAGCGGCGTTTGTGATCAATGAATAAGTTGTGCAAGATCGTGAACAGCCATGCCTTCATGTTGGTTCCGGGCTGCCAGCGATGGCCACGCTCAATGGCCCTCACTAGACAATCCTGAACTAGATCGTCAACCTGGTCGGGACCACCAAATAAAAAGCGCGCATATCGGCGAAGTTGTGGAATATACTCTAAAACTTCAACACGAGTATCAGTTATAGCACCCAAAATTGGATTAGATGAATTGGGCAGAGCGTTCGTGCGCATGATGGAAGGCCTCCGCGGTCTGTAGTGTTAGAGGCTTCCGAAACTGCAATAAGATTCGGATGATGCGGTCGGTGGGAAGCTTCAACTTCGAGTGAACATACCGACGGATGCAGTCGCGGAGTAGGCTCGGAATCTACTCAGGCCGGGTGACCAGCTCCGTCCGTGGCCGGCGACGAGTGGTTCTCGCACCTACTTTCTCGGATCCACTACCACTTTGGCTCCTACAGATCGCTTGGGCAGATGCTGCTCTGGTGCACGCGCTTGGCCAGCATTTCAATCGCCGTCGACACTCACCTTGCGGCTCGAAGTCGGCGGTCGTTGGTTGGCCCAATTGGTTGGCTTGATGCGATCCAACGCCTGGCTGGGCGCGACTCCTGCGGCCGCGTGCGATGAGTGTATTCCGACTCTATTTCGATTGGCCCGCCGCTTCCTATGGTACGGCAAATGCCAAACTCGCCCGAGATGCCATCGAGAGGTCGCGTCATGCTCGAAGCCAGGACCAGGCCGAGCTTTGTTCTCGGCGAATTGCCGTATGCTGGGAACGCGCCCGAGCCAATGTTTTTCGCTGGCACCCTCTCCCTGAATCACGGCAAGCACCATGCCGGCTACGTGGCCAGGTTGAACGAACTCGTCGATGGCACCCGTTACGCCGGTCAGCCGCTGGAGGCGGTCGTCGTGGGAGCGGTCAAGGATGCACAGGCAAAAGAGATCTTCGATCACGCTGCGCAGATCTGGAACCACAACTTCTATTGGCGCAGCATGCGACCGGGCGGCGGCGATCCGCCGCAAGGCCGGATCAAGAGCGCGCTGGACCGGGATTTCGGCGGCGAACGGCAAGTTCGCGACGCGCTTGCCAAGACCGCCGCCGATCGGTTCGGCAGCGGCTGGGTTTGGCTCGTGGCACGTAAGGATGGACGGCTTGAGGTCACTTCCACGGGCAACGCCGATTCGCCGCTCGCCTGGGGCAAGGTGCCGCTCCCCACGATTGACATCTGGGAGCACGCCTATTATCTCGACTACCAGAACCGCCGCGCCGACTACGTAGCGGCTTGGCTCGACAAGCTGGTTGATTGGCGATTTGCCGACGAAAAGTTTTGCTCGCTGGACCGCAAGTGACTATTGGTCGCCTGCGGCCTATCCGGGCTGACAGAAACAGCGCCAGCCGGCGCTGCATGAGAAATCGGGATCCAATGGTCGCAGAGTGGCGCCCATGATGCGCAGGGATCGGCTAGGGCGGCTCAGCCGCGAATTTGAAGGAGTAAATGGGCTATGAACCGCAATATTCTGTACGCCGTCGTTGGTGCGCTCGCTGTCATTAGCGCGGTGCTCGGCTATCAATACTATCAGGAGCAGCAGAAGACCGGTATCGATATCACCGTCGGGAATGGCGGTGTCTCCATCGAAAAGAAATGATCCATTGCTGGGCAACGATGATGGCCGATATGCGTTCCTGAGTCCGCGGTGGTCCGATCCAGATCGTGATGGGATAGGTTGAACCTCGTGGGCGCTTAGGTAGCCCCCTTAGCGCGTATCGCACGTCATCCGGAATGCGCCGACACTCCACTTACCGTTCCAACAGTCCGCCGACGGGTTTTAGGTCGTCCACGTGGTCGCATATGGCCTTGATGGCCATGAGGATAGGTATGCCTAGCAACAAGCCCCATACGCCCCACAGCCACCCCCAAAACAACACGCCCGCGAATATCACCACGGCATTCATCTGGCTTGCCCGGCTGGTTAGCCAGGGTGTCAACAAAAAGCCTTCGAGATTGGTGATGAGCAGAGCGATCCCGGAAACCAAGAGTGCCATGCCGATTGTTTCGAACTGGAGAAACGCGACCAGCGCCGTGGCAACGGTCACGATCACCGCGCCGAGATAGGGAATGGTATTCAGTATCGCGGCGGCGATCCCCCAAATCGCCGCATGTTCCAAACCGACCCCGAGAAACGCAAGCCAAGTCGCCACCCCCACAAGTGAACTGGTGAAGAGCTGGACCAGCAGATAGCGTTGAATCTGACCAGTGATTTTGTCCAGCATTTGCAGGGTGATCTTCTTCCTGCCAAATGTGGGGCCGTTGATGCTGACCAACTTGCGCCGGAAACTATCGCCTGAAACGATCAGAAAATAGGCGAGGAATAGAACGATGATGACCTGACCGGCAAACCCGGCCGCACCCATCGTTCCCGCCCAAAGATAGTCTTGGATATTGAACTTGGCTTTCTCGATTTGCACCCGGGTCACCCCAACAGGGGGAGTAGGGGACGGGGTTGGTGTATCGCTCGCCGCCTCCTCCAGCTCGGTGGTGGCTTTTTGCACCTTCTCGATCGCGCTTTCGGACGTCCCCCGTTCCACGCGCAGGGTTTGGCGAAACTTCTGCGCCGCTTCAGGCAGTGTCTCGATCATTGCGGCGGTTTCGTCGCTGAGCGAATAAGCCAGAGAGCCGATCCCGCCCACGATACCGATCAACAGTACTGCGGCCCCGATGGCGCGGGGAATTCGCCATCTTTGCATCAGGTTGACGAGAGGGGATAGCGCGTAGCTGATCATCACGCCAAACATCAGCGGGATGAAAAACGCACGGGCCCAGTACAGTGCGACGATGACGGCAAGAACTGCCAGCAGCGCGAGCGAAAGGCTGTTCGGCGTCCATCCTCTGACAACATCTGCCCCGAGGACGGCACGCCCGCGTTCATCCTCCGACGGCGCCGCTTGATGGGGCGACACCGATACGTTGGTCAATTCATATCCCGGGATTAAGGGCGGAAATCGGTTGCCGGGCCAAGCCGACCTTTAGGTAAACCGCCGTCGGTGTACCTTTGCGCCGCCTACCAAGGAGGTCTAGGCGATCGGCAAGGTCCCCGAACGTGGCGCTCTTTGAGAGGCGGAACGACAGGCAACTGTCGGCAAACAGTGCCACGACCTCGTTCGTTGGTATTCTCGTTTGTTGAGGGCTTTGCATGGTTTTACTCCAAACTTATGCTTAGACCGGGACCGGTTGCCCGATCGTTCACCCTAGGACATGCCGGCGGGCCGACAGTAGGGTCGGAAACTACCCAAGTTGCGGCGTGCCACCGGCCGGCATCGAGCCGGCATAACGCAACCGGCGCGAGTACTGCGTACATTCCGAGGCTATGGCGATCGATCGTCGCTCCGTAGAGTACTACAGAACAGCGACGATCCCGACGGCTAGCGCGAATTGATTGCGGACGGGCCGCTCGGAAACTGGATCGCTCGCAGAGGTCCACCATGTCCCTTAGTACCATTCTGATCATCGTCCTGGTGCTCATGTTGTTGGGTGTCCTGCCCACTTGGTCGCACAGCGCCAATTGGGGTTATCTGCCAAGCGGCGGCCTCGGCGTACTTCTCGTTGTAATTATCGTGTTGGCGGTGGTTGGACGCATCTAACCGCCAGCGGAACCAACACGACCAAACGTATCAATCGGAGAATAATCATGACACGAATTTCAATGAAACATGCCGCGTTGCGGACCACTTTGTTCCTCGCGCTACTTGGCCTAGCGGCCTGCGGTAACACCACCGGCGATCGCGCCATCAGCGGAGGCGCCATCGGTGCCGGGGCAGGCGCGGTTGGCGGGCTGTTGCTTGGCTCGCCGGTGACCGGTGCGGTGATCGGCGGCGCCGCGGGCGCCGCGGCCGGCGCGCTGACCAAAGAGAGCGACATCAACCTCGGTAAGCCAGTCTGGCGTTAACGCCTCGTCGCCTGCTCATTCGACAGTCAATTGAGCGGCCGGCGAGCGGATCGCCGGCCGCGACGGCCGGGTGGCCGTTGTCATTAGGGCCCAGAAGACGCGTTGATTTCAATAGTTGGCACAGACGACCGGAGCTGCAGATCATGAAGCAAAGCGAGAAGAGCCAACCCACGATGGCGCCGGATATCGACCAGGTGAAGGAGGATGTTCTCGCGCAGACACGCGATCTCGCGTCCCTGATCGCGGCGTTGGTCGCGGGACTGGGTGCTGGGGCCAGGTCCGGTGGCGGCGATCGATAGGCGCCGCCTTCGCATTATCCCCGACGCGGTTGGGGCGTATGCCAAAGCTTGCCGGTCATCCGACTCTAGCTTTGGTCCAGAAGAATCTCGACCCCAACAACGGGAGCATTGCCGCTTCACTGCACTGGCAACTGTCCTGGAGAGTTTCTCATGCAGGTAACTGAATCATTGACATGGCAGATTGTCTACAGCCATCGCGGCGCGGTTGCCTTGATGTTGGTCAAGGGTGAAGCGAGCGCCATCGATGCGGCATGCGACATCTTCGACGCAGGAGAAGAGGTGTACCGCGTCGAGATCGGCGGAACCCTCGTGGTATTGTACGCCGAGCATCTGCGGCAGATCTGGAAAGAGCGAAACGCCGCCCTGTCGAGCTAAGGTTGCATGGCTGGTTGTCGTTGCGCCCCATCTGTTCGGCGACAGTGCATGAATAGGCGACGCAATATTGTCGTAGAATAGTACGAAAAATATTAGTGAATTTTTTCCGATGCTATTCGACTGTACCGGGAAATTTTACGGTTTGCCACTTGAGCCTGAGAGAGGCCAAGACCTACTTCTAGAGGGGAGCAGCCCTATGAATATTTATAAGATCCTTTCGTCCCTTGCCGCCGTCCTGCTGGTCGGCACTTGTGCCGACTTAGGACCCAGCTTTGCCGTCGGCCCCGACCAGACGGCGGCGAAGGCGGTTCGCCCGGCGGGCGATCCATTCCAGCAGGCTTTGTTTCAAGGTTACAAGAACAACGCAGACAGCGAATATATTCAAGGCAACTACCGCACGGCCGATCGGTACTATCTCAAGGCCATTGCCGCGTCCGGCGGCGTGCCTGTCGTGATGGAGGAGACCGCCTATTGGACCAAGCCGAGCGGTTTGCGCGACCAGGGGCTGCATGGGGTGGACCTTGAGACGGCCGCCGCCATGCGCGCCAATCTGGCGCCGTGGATCGAGGCGAACAAGCTCAGCGATCCGCAGGCAGCGGCCGCGCAGCAATTGAAGTTTGATTGCTGGATCGAGCAGATGTCCGAGCAGCAGTACGATCAAGCCGCGGAATGCAAACCCACCATGCAAATGGCGGCGGCGCCCATTGTGCCGACACCTCAGGCGGCGGTAATTGCACCCTGCGTGCAGAATCCGGATGGTTACAACGAGAATGGTACCCTGTGCAAAGTCAGTGTCGTCAATTTCGGCTTCGACCGCTATGATCTGCTCAAATCCGGGCAGAACAGCGTTGGCAATCAGAGCGCGGCAGAACAATCGGCCTCGCTCGACCAGATCGTGCGTCAGGCGAAAACGATCAAGCCGGCCCGTATCGATGTGATGGGTCGCACTGACGCCGCCGGTCCAGACGCGTACAACTACGGTCTCTCCGACTGCCGGGCGCAGTCGGTGGTCGCCGAGCTGAAGGCGCGTGGCCTGCCGGCGAGCGTGGAGACGCGGATTGTCCCCATGGGCAAGACCAACTTGATCGTGCCAACCCGCGACGGAGTCCGGGAGCCGCAGAATCGGGTGGTGATGGTCGCCTACCAGACAAGCAGCAATGCCCCATTGGCCGCCCAGCCCGATGCGGCACCCAAGCAGGACGTGTTTGGTTGCGGCACGACGCTGCGGCATCCGTTCCCGATAATCAAGTAAGCCTTTCTGCCTGTCGACTTGCGGGGGCGTGCCGGTTCGCCGACACGCCCCGTCCTTTTGCCCGTATGTCGGATCCGCGTCGATCGCCCAGGCCAGCCTTGCGATCGAGCGGGCGGTTGCCGTCGCTTTATTCCAAGCGGATGCCGCCGCAGTGAGATTGAGGATAGGCCTTGGAAGGCTCGGCGCCGAGAACGGCAGACGCCAGGCGGAGAACAGGCGAACGGAGGCGTCTAGCGATCGGCGGGTGGCGGCTAGTCAGTGCCGGAGCCGGTGGCCGAAGGCGATTCAAGAACTCTGCCCGAAGACAGGTCGTGTCCGGTTCCCATCGAGACCAGGACGACCGTAAGCAGTACAGCGAAGACCAGCCACAACGCGGTGGATGCCGGTTTTCGCGCGCCGGCGACGGCAGGGTCCGACGCACCAGCGGCCCGGTGCTTTGGCAGCAGATTCACCAATCGGGTGGCGATCACCTGGGCTTCCGCCAAGGCCCAAAGACCCTCGGGCAGCCGGGCGATCATGGGTGCCAACATCTGTGCGGCGGCAGTCTTCGGCATCTCAGCAAATCGGTCGGCTTCCGTCCAAGGGTCTAGGCCAAGGCGCCCCAGGGCGGAGACCACCGTCAGTAACATACCGTTTCGCTCCTCGCCGATTGTCGCGAACAGAAAATTGTCCAACTCCGGTCGGTGCGTGAGTGCTGCGTGTGAGGACATGGTCTCTCAGCTTCAGGCGAGGAGTCGCCACCATTTACATGGTGCATGTCCACGGCATTGCAAGATGGGCGCGACTTGGCGCGATCACTGGTCGAACGTCGAAGGCGCTGTCGGCGGATCGAGCGCGATAGGTAGATTCCGAGCCTTCCTATCCAGTCCAGTGGCTCGTAAATATGACACTGCACTCAAACAAAGGAAGATCGAACATGAACCGTTACAGTCTACTTGCCGCCGCCGCATTCATGGCAATCGCTATTCCCGCGGCCTATGCGGCCGAACACGCCACCCCGGAACGAATGCAAGAGCGAAACATGCAAATGCAAACGATGATGGACCAGGCGCAGAAGACGAAGACTCCCGCCGAGCGGCAGAAGCTCATGGCCGGGCATATGAAAACGATGCAGGAACAGATGGCCGCCATGCATGACATGACAGGTCCGGGCGGGATGATGGGGCAGAGTCAGGGCGGCGCCACCACGGATCCCGATGTTGCCTCGCAGATGCAGATGATGCAGCAGCGCATGACCATGATGCAGCAGATGATGGAGCACATGATGCAGCAGCAGGCCATGGCGATGCCCGCCAAGTAACGGCGCGCCAAGCGATCGGGTTCGGAACTGGGTCTTGTTTGCGCCGGGCGACGCCAATGGTGCAAGTGCGGCGCACTAAGACCCCGTCCGGATCCCGTTGCGCGATTGCGATGAACGTGGACTACCGATGTCCCGCCGGAATTTCTCCGTCGGGTGATTCGTCCCATCGCTCGGGGTGATTGGTCGGGAACGGCCGATAAAGTGAGCGAACGGGTAACTATTATAGGAGGAGATGATGATGAACCAAGCAGTGGATGGTAGTGGCTCGGGCATGTGGGGCATGGGATGGGGCGGCGGATGGGGCATGGGATCGGGCGGTGTGCTGATCACTGTGCTTGTCGTTTTCGGCGTTGCAGCGCTCGCCAAGTACATGTTCTTCGACAAACGGCGATAACAGACGAAAGGAACAGATCATGACTTACTATCTGGGCAAAATGCTGGCCGTCCCTTTCGACGAGGCCGTGACTCGCACGAAGGATGCTCTGAAATCGGAGGGTTTCGGCGTCCTCACCGAGATCGACGTCAAGGAGACATTGAAGAAGAAAATCGGGGCCGACTTTCCCAGCTACAGGATCCTTGGCGCCTGCAATCCGGCATTGGCCCACGAAGCTCTCAAGCTCGAGAACAAGGTCGGCACGATGTTGCCCTGCAATGTCGTGGTTCGCGATGCCGGCAACGGTCAGACGGAAGTGGCCGCCGTCGATCCAGTCGCCTCCATGCAGGCGATCGACAACCCAGAGCTGAAACGAGCAGCCGGGCAAGTTCGCACGAAGCTTGAAAAGGTGGTGGCAGCGTTGTGAGCCGCAAAACGAAGCGCCCAATCGACAGCCGTGTCACGCCGTATTTCACCCATGGGAACATGGCTGGCGCCGGCGGTGCAACTGCCGGTTATTACGCTGGCGTCGATGAGGTGCCGTCGGCAGGCGCCTATAGCGTTGAAACGGATGAGGAGCTTCTGGATGGTATCTCGTTTCCCGCCTATCGCCGGATTTCGACCCTGATCCGCATGCCCAAAGAACCCAGCAATCCTGCCTTTACGCGGGCGTTGACAATCGATCCGGCTTTGTCAGACTAACGCCAATTTGGTTGAAAATGTGATTCTAGGCTGCTCATGAAGCGCGCAGAATACCAGTGATTCTCCACAACCATTAGGCGATTAAAAAATGCCCAGAATTTCAATCTGACAATGCCCTCTGGAGCACTCCAGCTTGTGACAGAGCCATGCAACTTAGTCTGACAAAGTCGATAAAGCCCCTATATCGACCGCGCCGCTATTAGGACCTCAATCCGGGTCGCGCGCAGTTGACGACCAAGCGCTTCGTGGGGTTCGCGATCGCATACCAGTATTTGGAAGGACGAAAGTGGGGCGATCTGCATCACGGCTATTCGGTCGAACTTGGTACTATCCGCCACGATGATCGCGGTACGTGCGTTGTCGATCGCCGCTTGTTTGATCGCGATTTTTTGCGGGTCGAAATCCGTGGGGCTTCCATCGCGTGCAAAACCAGAGCAGCCGATGACCGCGAAATCGACGGCGATCGGCGCCAACGCCTTGGTTGCGGCATTGCCGACGAGCGAGCCGTCGGTCCCGCGCACAATCCCGCCGGTAACATGGATCTCAGCCTCCCTGCTATGCCCCAGAATGGCCGCCGCCGACATACTGTTGGTACAGACTATTCCGAGGGGCCGCCCAACCAATGCCGCCGCCACCGCTTCAACCGTCGTGCCGACATCCAGGTAGATTGACGCGCCGTCCGGCACAAGACCGGCGACAACCCTTCCGATCCGACTTTTCGAGCCAACCGCGGCTTCTTGTTTGTGACGATAGCCGAGCCGGACGCTGTCCGCGGGAATACCGGCACCGCCATGAAACCGCTGCAGTAGTCCAGCCGCATCCAGGCGAATGACTTCGCGCCGGATGGTTTGCGCCGATACTGAAAATACGGCGGACAATTGTTCGATCGTCGCAAACCCGCGTCCCTGAACAATCTCCAGGATCCCTGACTGGCGCTCGCTAAGATTGGTTTCCGTGGGTGGTTCATCGATTGAGACGACGGGCATCGGACCCCCAAAATCCACATCGTGTCACAGAACTTTCTTGGAAGTTAATTTACATCATCCTCAAAGAACAATAAACTTGATTAATCGAAATGGGGTCCCAGCGGATGCTTAGAGTCAGCCAAGCCGCCAATGCATTGCTTCGAGATGGCGCCAAGTTCGACCCCTGGGCGCTCTCCTGGCTGCCGTGCGAGGATCGCCCAAAAGACGCTCGGGAGACGACGCCACTCGCTGCCGTCGCGTGGCTCTTCTCCCAACCCAGGGTCCGGCGCGTTCCGGTGGGCGTGATTGGCCCCAAGATGGCCAGTGTCCGCCAAATGGATGTGGCCGGGCTTGTCGGCCGCCGCCTGGGTGAGCTCGGCGTGCCGATGCTCTGCGGTGGCCGGTCGGGTGTGATGGAAGCCGCCTCGCGCGGTAATTTGGAGGCTGGCGGCCTCCCAATCGGCATCCTTCCGGGAGACGAGTGGACGGAGGCCAACCCGTATATAGCCATCCCCTTGGCGACCGGGCTGGGGCCGGCGCGTAACGCCGTGGTGGCGCGGGCAGCGGTCGCACTCGTCGCCGTTGGGGGTGAATACGGCACGCTCTCAGAGATGGCCTTCGGGTTGCATTTCGATCGTCTGGTGATTGCGTTGGAGGATGCTCCCGAGGTTCCGGGCGCCGTGCGTTGTCCGGATGTTGAAACCGCATTAGAGCGTGTTGCACAGCGTATCCTTGCGCTCGACGGGTGATTTTTTTTTCGACCTGTAGTTGTTATGAAACGACCATATACAATTAATTTGGAAGATATATTACATTCCATATTGAGTTTAGGGTGAGCATCGGTAATGCGTGCCGTCACAGGAGCCTATCTTCTCTATCTAGCGGCGCCGATTATGCTGTTGTTTGTCGGCTCGTTCGGCGCCAGCTGGACAGGCACGCTGCTCCCCTCTGGATTTACGACTAAATGGTATATCGAGGTCTTCACGGATCCGAGTTTTCAGCGCGCCTTCAAGACGAGCCTCATTGTGGTGCTCTGCACCTGCGTGCTCAACACGCTGATCGGCTTGCCGCTCGCCTATGCGATCAATACCGCCGCGCGGTCCGGTGTCAAAGTCGCGGCGCGCATCGTATCGCTGCTGCCCATTGCGGTACCCGAGCTCGTGTTGGCCTTTGGGTTCATTCTTGTTTTCTCCAGCGATACGCTTCCTTTTCTCGGCACAACCTGGTTGCTTGTGCTAGCCCACGTGGTGCTCACGCTCCCCTATCTTTTAAATGTCCTCCTCGCCGACATGGCCTCACTCGGTCTCGACGATCTCGAGCGCGTGGCCGCGACACTCGGAGCTTCATTCCGGAGCCGCTTCCTCGATATCGTTCTACCCGGTCTGCAACACAGCCTGCTGACGGGATTGATCACTGTCGCCGCAATCTCGATCGGCGAGTTTCAACTCTCGAACCTGGTTGCCGGATTCCTCAGCAGAACCTACCCGGTCGTCCTCCTTCAGGCCTTCTACGGCGCCACCGGATTTGCCTGCGCGGCGACCGTGATCCTCTTAGTATTGGCAATATTGGCGGCAGCCGCGGGCGCGTTTACCGCGCGCGCCGCGCAGACCGGATAAGGGAGCTGCAATGCCGATTCTCTTTGAGGCCGTTTCGTTCGCCTATCCCGGCACCCAGACGGGTGTAAGAGCAATCGACCTTGCGGTCGGAGACGGTGAGCTTGTTGCCCTGATCGGCCCCTCGGGGTCGGGCAAAAGCACCTGCCTCAAGCTGCTTGCGGGATTTTATCGTCCCGATCACGGCCGTATTAACGTCGACGGCCACGACGTTGACACACTATCGCCGGAACGGCGTCGGCTCGGCATCGTCTTCCAACACTATGCACTTTTTCCACACATGAGCACCCGTGACAATGTCGCTTATCCGCTAAAGGTACGGGGCGTTACGCGCGCCGAACGGCGGCGGGCGGCAGACGAGATGCTCGATCGGGTGGGCCTCTCAGATCTCGGCGATCGTGCGCCTAAGACGCTATCGGGGGGACAGCAGCAGCGAGTGGCGCTCGCCCGCGCGCTCGTCTTCAAGCCTCGCGCGCTCCTTCTCGATGAACCGCTTTCAGCACTCGATGCGGGATTACGCGTCGCCATGCGCGATGAGATCCGCCGCGTGCAGCGCGAAGCCGGTATTGCGACCATACACGTCACCCATGACCAGGAAGAAGCACTGTCAATCGCCGATCGTGTGGCCATCATGAGTGACGGCGCGATTGTTCAGATCGGCAAACCTGACGAGGTTTACGACCGGCCACGGACTCGATTTGTCGCACGCTTCGTTGGTCAAGCCAATTTTTGGCCGGGGATGGTGGGTGAAGAAAACCAGGTTGAGACGCCGATCGGCCGTCTTCGCCATACCCAAGAGGGCGTTCGCCCCGGTGACAAGGTCCTGGTGCTCGTCAGGCCCGAACGCCTAGATCTCTTTTTTGAGGATCACAAGACACCGCCGCCCAACTATTTTAAAGGCCACGTCACACAAGATCGTTTTCTCGGCTCGATTCGGCGCTTCGACTTCGCAGTCGCAGGTAATTTGATTCGAGTTGAGACAAGAAATCGCGCGGCGCCTAGTGCGGTCGCGATACCACCGGATGCCGTCCGGTTGCTTCCACCCGATGACAATGAGAATAAAAAGGGAGAATTGTCATGAGTAGGTTTATTTCATTGCTTGCTGCTGTCGCGGTGGCCTCGCCGCTAGCAGCTTACGCCTTCGAAGGAGCAGAACTTTATCCCGGTGAAAAGGCCCTTTACGATGCCGCGGCGGAGGAGGGCCTCATCGTCAGTTTCGATACCGGTCCCACCTGGGCCAACTGGAAAGCGCAGTTCAATGCCTTCAAGGAACGCTATCCCAACGTTGAAATGGTCTACAACGACCTCGGTTCCGCGGCCACTGTCGTGACACTCGATAAGTCGCGCAATCGACCCCAAGCGGACACCGCCTACTACTTCGCCGGTTCGGCGCTGGATGCCGCCGAGAAGGGACTTGTCGCCGATTTCACCCCCGTGAATTTCGAAAAGTTACCGGGTCCTTTCAAGCATCCTACCGGCCAGTGGTTTACCATCCACACCCTTAACGTCGCGTTCTTGGTCAACACCAAGATTGTGAAGAACGTACCGGTAAGCTGGGCCGATTTGACGAAGGAGGAATATAGGAATTCGATCGTCTACCTCGATCCGCGCTCGACCGGGCAAGGCCAGGTGGTGACTTTCGGCGCTGCCTTCGCCAACGGTGGCGATATGGATAATGTCATGCCAGGCATCGACTACCTCGCGGGGTTGCACAGCAGCGGCAACATTCTACGGGTGGTCGGCACCACTCCCTATGCCCAGTTCATAAAAGGTGAGATCCCGATTTGGATCGGTTACGAGAATGATGGCTTGAAGGCCAAGTACACCGATGGCATGGGCGACGACATTGCCGTGATTATTCCCAAGGAAGCCTCGGCCGCCGCTCCCTACGCCATCAGTCTGGTCAAAGATGGACCGAACCCGAATGCCGGTAAGCTTTGGCTCAATTTCATCATGACCGATCAAGGTCAAGCCCGCTTCGCAGATGGCTTCGTGCGGCCCTCCGTGCCGGGCGTCGCCTTGCCTGAGGAGGTAGCCTCGAAAATGCCGGCGGCACCGCAACTCCAGCCGCTGGATGTGGCGAAAGCCAAAGACAAGAAGTCGGAAATCGACAAAGCCTGGGCAAAGAAAGTGCTGGGTGAATGAGTAACGGGGGGACGGCACTCACTCCACCGGGGTTGCGATTAGCCTTCGCAACCCCGGGAGTTGTCGTCCTCCTTCTTTTCTTCGCGTTACCGCTCTCC
This sequence comes from Kiloniellaceae bacterium, assembly GCA_021776215.1. Classification (GTDB taxonomy): domain Bacteria; phylum Pseudomonadota; class Alphaproteobacteria; order Kiloniellales; family J153; genus JAJFGI01. Next base: position 26,544 of record JAJFGI010000423.1, read on the forward strand.
GTGATCATCATTGAGGCGGCGTCGGAGGGCGGTTCCGCCTTTGGCCGATTATTTGAGGACCCCGTCTTTTGGAAAGGGTTGCGGGGTACGCTCGTACTTGGAACGACCGCACCGCTTGTATCTGTCGCCGTTGGCATGGTCGTCGCCATGCATATTTCGCGGCTTAGCCAAGCGGCCCGAACCGGTCTTCTCTTTGTCATTTCGCTGCCGCTGACCTTCTCGGGGCTGATTGTCGCCTATGGTTTTATTCTGGTCTTTGGACGTGCCGGCTTTGTGACGCTATCGCTTGCCGAGTTTGGGGCCGATCCGGCTATCGTGGGCGGCCTCATCTATTCGCCGGCTGGGCTGGGTATCGCCTATATCTACTATCTGATCCCACGCGTCGTGCTCGTCGTGCTGCCGGTGTTGATCAATTTCGACGAGGCTCAGATCGACGCCGCGCGGTCTCTGGGTGCCAGCGCGCCACGCGCTTATTTCGATGTGCTCCTGCCGCAGATCTATCCGAGCCTGCTTGCGGCTTTCTGCCTGACCTCGGCGGTCGCCATTGGAGCCTATGGCACCGCGCTCGCGCTGGTTGGTACGCAGGTCAACATCCTGCCGCTCATGCTCTACTCAAAGATTTCGGAAACCGGTTCGGACTTTCCTGCGGCAGCCGCGCTCTCGGTCGTGCTGATGGGCATCTGTTGCATGGTCATTTCACTGGCCGAAATTGCCACGCGCCATACCCGGCCGTCGATGACCACGCGTTCGGCCAAGTGACGGCACCATTGCTTAACTCAGTCATTGTCATATTAAATTGGCTTGCGCCTCCCTGGCGGGGCTCCTCGGCCCCTAGCAGTGCCCTGCCCATTATTTGAATCTACGGACTTGGCTGGGTTCCGTTTGCTTGATTCAGGTTCGAAATCCGTGTTCTGGGCTACGAATTCCCTGATAAGTCGCGAAAAATCCCTGTTTCGATTCTTAGGGAATTCGTGACTAACCTACTGAACTAACGAATGATTTCCGCTTAAAATTCCGCCAAATTGGCCATATTCGCGAAAATTCCCTGTACTTTCCCTGTTCAACAGGGAAAGAGGCCAGAGACAGGTTCGCTCGAGACTGCCTGCACCACCACCCACCCCGGCCACTTCAGGTGTCCAATTCCTGTTACCTGAGAACCGCCGGGTTTCTGCGGGGTTCGCTCGGTTTGCAGCGATTATCCACGGTGCAGAGACGGCCCCGGCGGCGTTCCCCCGGCCATTTCGCGCGAACGTCTCCGTCGGCGGAATTCGCGGTCAATTGTTTGAACCGATGATGGTGTTTTCTGAGACGTTGGTCAGGCGGGAAAGCCAAGGAGGCGGCGCTGGCGGTGCCACTCGTGGGGTATTTCGCCGCGCATGAGACACCTGGGCGTGAGCTCGACTGGTTGATGCCCGGCGAGGACTGCCTCGATAATATCGGGCGCCAGGAAAGCCAGACGGATGATGCGGCTGATCTCGCTGGCGTCAATTTTCTCACTGCGAGAGATCTCCCGGGCGGAACCGATTTCTCCTTTTGCCAACCGGTCGAGCCAGCGATGAGCCCGGACAAGCATGGCGATCGAGTTTTCATCTGGCGCCGCGATTTCGCCTTGTGCCGTAGAGACGACCAGCTTCGCTTCGACACCACGACGCTTGAGTATTGTGGGGACGGCGAATTCAATGGGATCTTCCGAATATGCCGCTCTGTCGGGGGTCATCCCGAAAACCATGCCACCGAGGCTGGAGCGCTTGAACGCGATATGGATCGAGCCATTGTGAACCGTGACGCGGTGAAGGAGACGGTGCAGCAGCCGGCGTTTGGGCTCCGGCGGCTCACGGCCAAGGTCGTCCGCGACCGCCGCCGCACGACGCAAGATGGTGCGCATGCGGTCCGGCGCGGTGCCGATCAAGTCCAAGGCATTGACGAAGCGAATCTCGTCTCTCAGGAAGTCGCCAATCATTTGGGTAACTGCTCGATCCAGTTCCTTCGCTGGCAGGCGCCAACCATCTTCGGTCGAACTAATCCGGAGCACGAGACGCTTCGAGATGTAATAGCGATAGCGGCGACCCTTCTTGATGGCGTGGGTCGGGCTAAGCCGGTCACCGGTCCCATCGTAAACCAGCCCGGTTAGCAGACTCGGTGCATTCGCGTTGGTCGCGGAACGCCGTTCTGCCGTTTTGCTGTCCAATAGCCGTTGGACGGCGTCGAAAGTCTCTCGCTCGATGATGGCGCTCGTCTCCATTTTCCGGCTCAATATCCTGTGGCTCGTTATCATTTGCCGCCTGTTCGAGAAACTCCCGCGCTGCATGCCGAGCCAGGTTTCCGGAGTCGAGCCGAACGCCTTCGACAGCCGGTAGGCCATTTCGATGGAAACGGACACTTTTTCGTTCACGAGGTTGGAGAGCGTTTGGCGCCCGACGCCAAGCCTCTTTGCCCCTTCGGTGACCGACAGGTCCAAGGGGCTCAGGCAATCCTCGCGCACAATGGCACCCGGATGCACAGGGTCTTTCATCGCCATGTTAGGACCTCCTAACGATAATCCATATAATCTACATCTACGGCGTGCCCGCCCTCGAACCGAAATGTCACCCGCCAGTTGCCCGAGACCGATCCCGCATCGACACTACCAGCGCTGTACCGTCGGGCAAAAATCCGAGGCCGGACGGCTGTCCTGGCACGTCAAAGACAAACACCATCTTCCCGTCGGGGAAGACACGATAGTCTTTGCAACCAACCAAATCGGACAACCACAGCCAGCCATCGCGCCAAGGCGGCCCTTAGAGAAAATGGAATCCCGATGCGATAATCCTGGTTTTAAGCTCCTTCATTTTCTATCGCTTTCCATAATTTCCGCTGGACATCAGTTGCACCACGGATCGTTCATTTTCGTTCCGAGCCCGGCGCTTGGGTTGCCCAAATCACACTCAGAAAGACGGCTTTGGCACGCGGTAGAACCACGAGGGCCAAAGCGAGAGCCAACGCTGGCCAGACCGTCATCGACACCCAATTCGGCCAGGACGTATACTTCACGGCGGCGAAAACAATCGGAACGGCAATGTGACCGACCACGAGGATTGTGAGCCACGGCGCTGCGTCATCCGAACGGATATGCCCGTACTGCTCGCCACAAACAGCGCAGCGATCGACTTGCTTCAAATACGACGCGAACAACTTCCCCTGGCCACAGTTGGGACATCGACCAAAAAGTGCACGCCATACAACGGCACCGAGTCCACGTCGAGCATGCTGCCCCTCATCTTGCATCAAGGGAGTAGGCCTTCTGTAAGCGGCAGTACATTTGTCGCTTTGAAGTTTTTGATCGCGACTCCGATCGCGGCAAGCCAAAGCTGAACCAGCAAAGTTTTCGTCGCATGATCCGGCTCTGAAGGACGCATTAAGCGAGACGCGCCGCGGATGCGCGCCGTCGTGAAATCAACAAACCGGTTACTGGTCAGTGCCACCCCGAGTGCTGTCAGGAGATAAATCCATGTAAAAAAGCGGCGAAATCGAAGCTGATTGAGAATCGAAAGCCGGGCCGATGTCCGAAGACGCCGGGGCAATCAACCCGTGTCGCGCGGATAGAGAGACAACGAGAGTTGCCAACCCAACGGCTATGAATTGGCTAAATGCTGCAACAAGCCCGGCCTGGAAGAGCCGCAACATAGTTCGCCTCCTTACGACGCCCCCATTTTGGTCGTCAGATGTTGTAGGAGTGCCAGTAAGCCTTTCAGAATGTCAGTGGGTGACGGCGGGCAGCCGGGTATATGGAGATCGACCGGCACCACCTCCGACACGCCGCCCACGACCGCATAGCTGCCCGCGAAGCAACCACCGTCTAGTGCACAACCACCGACAGCGACGACCCATTTAGGGTTAGGGATTGCGTCGTAGGTCCGCGCCAGTGCCTCGCGCATGTTCTTGGTGACGGGGCCTGTTACGAGCAACACATCAGCGTGGCGTGGCGATGCAACGAATCGAATGCCGAATCGCTCAATGTCGTAAAAAGAATTGTTTAGGGCATGAATTTCAAGCTCGCAGCCATTGCAGGATCCGGCATCGACATGACGGATCGCGAGGCTGCGGCCAAGCCGGCCTCGGGCGGCGGTGTCCACCTGCCCGGCGAGTTCGGCCAGTGCCGATTCATCAGCCGGTGGCGCTGGCTCGGTGACAGGCGGCTGGATTAGGCATTCGAGAAGAATCTTCCGCATATCCGTACGCTCCTAAAGATCGTGCCCGGAATAGGAGCAGTTGAAGGATTTGTTGCACAGGGGGAAGTCAGCCACGATATTATCCTCGATCGCAGCTTCGATTAGCGGCCATTGGAGCCACGAAGGATCGCGCAGATGGCAGCGCGCAACCTTGTTGTCCTCGCCGATCCGCACCCAAGCCAGAATATCACCGCGAAACCCCTCGACGAGTGCCATGCCTTCCCGGGCGGTGCCAAGCCCTTTGGTATTAAGGGCTGTATAAACGGCGCCGCCCGGTAGTCGGTCGAGAATCTGTTCGACCATGGACAGGCTTTGTTCGATCTCGTGGATGCGAATCCAAACGCGGGCATCGACATCGCCTTCCTCGCGGACGGGAACTTCGAACGTCAATTCCCCATAAGGGGCGTAACCTAGCGCGCGCCGCGCATCGAAGAGTCGCCCGGAGGCGCGTCCCACATAACCGCCGGCTGCGAATTTCCGCGCAAGGGCCGGCGTGACAATTCCCGTGCCGACCGTTCGATCCTGGAGCGAGGTGGTGTTGTCGTACAGTGTGACCAGCGCGGGGAAGCGGTGGCGTATTTTCTCGACAAGAACGCGGAGTTGATCCGCGCCATCCATGGCAATATCTGTTGCCAGTCCGCCGGGGATCACACGGTCCATCATCAGCCGGTGCCCGAAAGCGCTGTCGGCGGTGCGCAGTACAAGCTCGCGCAGAATCCCGCAGTGCGCATGCATCAGCGCGAAGGCGGCGTCGTTGCAAATTCCACCGATGTCACCGAAATGGTTGGCAAGTCGCTCGACCTCGGCCATTAGTGCACGTAGCCAGATGGCGCGTTGCGGCACCTCGACGCCGAACGCAGCTTCGACAGCCCGGGCGAAGGCGAGGGCATAAGCGACCGTACTGTCGCCGGACGTTCGTCCGGCGAGCTTGGTGGCGCGGTCCAGGCTGGCCCCGGTCATCAACCCCTCGATCCCCTTGTGGGTGTAGCCGAGACGTTCCTCAAGACGAACGACGGTTTCGCCGGTCGCCGTGAATCGAAAATGCCCCGGCTCGATGGTGCCGGCGTGGACCGGGCCGACCGGGATCTGGTGCAAGCTTTCACCTTCGGCAGTCAAAAAGTCATAGGAAAAATTCTCCGCCGGGACGGTGGGTTTCGACCCCAAAGGGTAACGTAGGCCCCAGTGTCCATGGTCGAGCCATGGCCGCGTATCGGTGGCGCCTTCCGGCTCCAGCCCGAATAGGTCGCGAATTGCGCGCTCGAGACGGATCGCCGGCGGGTGCCGCTGACCGACCGAGGGGAATTTGTTGTCGGGACATTCCAGACTGACAACACCGATGTCACCCACGCCTTCGTCGAGCAACGCCATATGCACTGCGGCGGTCTCGCCCCACAAGGCAAGCAGCGACCAATGCCCCTCGGCAAGCTGATCCACGGCGAAACGCCAAACTTCGGCGTCCACCACGGCGCGTGGCCAGGGACGATGCGCGTCCACCCGTCGGCCTTCCAAGATTACGTCGATAAGCGCTGGCATGTTCTGGACTTCCCTGCTTTTAACCGAGGAGGCGCGCGACGTGCTGGAACCAGGTCACCAAGGGGCCAGGCAGGTAAAGGCCGGCTGTGAGCACCAGCGCCAAGTGGGCGAACATCGGCACGTAGGAGGCTTCCACCGGTGCGATACTGCCTTGTGGTTCGCCGAACGCGAGCCCATTGAGCCGAAGCAGCAGTGCGCCGAACGCCACCAGCAAACCAAAAACCAGTAGAACCGCCAGCAGCGGTTCGCGGGCGAACGTTGAACTCACCACGAGGAACTCGCTCATGAAAATGCCGAGCGGCGGCAGGCCGGCAATCGCGATCACACCGACAACGAGTCCCCAGCCGAGTATCGGATGGGTCTCGGTGAGGCCCCGAATATCGGCGATCTTCTGTGTGCCTTTGACCTGTGCGATGTGACCGACCGCGAAGAAGATTGCCGACTTGGTCAGACTATGCATCGTCATGTGCAAAAGCCCGGCGAAGTTGGCGAGCGGTCCGCCCATGCCGAAGGCGAATGTAATAATGCCCATATGCTCGATGGAGGAATAGGCGAACAAGCGCTTGATGTCGCGTCGGCGGTAGAGCATGAAAGCGGCAAAAATGAGCGAGGTGAGCCCCATGGTTACCATGAGCGGCCCCGGCGCGATGGCTTGCGCGTTCGCGGCCATGAGCAGCTTGAAGCGCAGCACGGCATAGAGCGCGACATTAAGCAACAAGCCCGACAGCACCGCCGAGATCGGCGTTGGGCCCTCCGCGTGGGCGTCTGGAAGCCAGGCGTGCACGGGGGCCAAACCGACTTTCGTGCCATAACCCAGCAGCAGAAATACGAAGGCGACGTTGAGCAACGCGGGATCGAATTCCGCCACGCGCTCGATGAGGATTGTCCAGGTCATGGCGTCGAGGCCCTCACCGACAACCGGCTGGGCCGCGACATAGAACAGGATTGTCCCGAACAGCGCGAGCGCGATCCCCACGCTGCCTAGGATGAAGTATTTCCAGGCCGCCTCAAGCGCCTCGTGGGTTCGGTAAATGCCAACCATCAACACGGTTGTGAGCGTGGCAAGCTCGATGGCGACCCACATTAGACCGATGTTGTTTGCTACGAGGGCAAGATTCATGGCGAACATCATCGCCTGGTACATGGCGTGGTAGAAGCGCAGATGGGTTGGTGTCAGCCGGCCGGTTTCAAGCTCATGGGCGATATAGCTGGCACTGAAAACGCTTGTCGTGAAGCCGACAAAGGTATTGAGCACGATGAACACGATGTTGAGGTCATCGACGAGCAGAAGCGGCCCGGTCTCTGGGCGTACGACAAACAGAGTTACGGCAGCCAGTAGCGTAAGGAAGCTTGCCAGAACGTTCAGCAATGCCGTGCCGCGGTAGCCTGGCAGTACAGCCAGCACGGCCGCGGCAATAAGCGGAATTGCCAGTACAGCGCTTAGGCCATCGAACGGCAGCACCGTCATTGCCGATCTCCGCGAAAACTGTCGAGCGCGTGTAGGTCGACGGTATCGAAACGCTCGCGAATGCGGAACAGGAAGATGCCGATGACCATGAATGCGACGAGTACGGAAAAAGCGACGCTAATTTCTACGACAAGCGGCATCCCCTTGGCGCCGGCGGCGGCGAGGATCAAACCGTTCTCGATCGACATCAGACCGACCACCTGGCCGACTGCATTGCGTCGGCTGACCATCATCAAGAGGCCCAAGAGGATGACGGAAAGCGCAAACGCGATATCTTGTCGCGCCAGCGCGTCTGCTTCGGCTGTGACTTGGAGCATCAGAGCCATGGAGAGGGCGACCAAACCAATGCCGGCGAGCATGGTTGGGCCGATGCCGACGACGGTCTCGACCGTCCGATGGATGTTGAGACGCTGTACGATGCGGCGGAGCGCCAAGGGAATGATGATAGCCTTAACGATGAGGGCAATCGCCGCGGTGATATAGAGATGTGGCGCGCCCTGGACCAGCGCCTCCCAGGCGACGGAGAGCGAGAGCACGAGGGCGTGCAGGGCGAACACGTTAAGCAGGCCATACATGCGGTCCTGGTAAAGCAGCATGAAACTGACCAACACCATGCCCCCGGCCAGCATATGTGCGACATCAAAGGCGAGATGCTCCATTACAGGCTCCGTGTTACGAACATGAGCAGGGTGGCGAGCAGAGCCAGCATGAGGGCCGCGCCCAGAAATTCGGGGACGCGGAAGACCCGCATCTTGGCTATTGCCGTTTCAAAAAGCGCGAGCAGGAAACCACCAGCCGCAAGTTTACCGGCATAGATGGCGATACCAAACGCATAGGCCGCCGGCCCCTGACCCGCTTGCGCCAAGCCCCACGGGGCGAACACACTCGCGATAAGCGATATATAGAGCAACAGCTTCAACGAGGACGCCGCCTCGATGACAGCGAGGTGACGGCCGGAATACTCCAGAACCATGGCCTCATGGACCATGGTGAGTTCGAGGTGGGTCGCCGGGTTGTCCACCGGAATACGAGCGTTCTCCGCGAGTGCCACCATGACGAGGGCAATGAGGGCAAGGCCGAGCGAAACCCGCAGACCCACTTCCGAAGACATCATAAAACTTGCAACTGAAGAGAGCTGCGTAGAGCCCGCGATCAGGGCTATGGTGAAAACAACCATGATCATGGCAGGTTCGGCGAGTGAGGCGATCATCACTTCCCGGCTGGAGCCGATGCCGCCAAAACTGGTGCCCACGTCAAGCCCGGCCAGCGCAAGGAAGAACCGCGCGCTGCCGAGCAGCGCGACAATGGCGATCAGATCGGCCGACCAGCTAAAAAGCAAACCGGTCGCAAAGGTCGGCACCAGCGCCGCCGCCACCCAGGTCGCGGCAAAGATCAAATACGGCGCCGCACGGAAGAGCCAGGAGGCGTTTTCGGCCAAAACCACCTCCTTGCGCAGGAGGCGCAGCAAATCCCGATAGGGCTGGGTGACGGGCGCGCCGCGTCGCCGGAGCATCCGGGCCTTGACCTTGCGGATGAAGCCCGTGAGTAGGGGTGCTAGCATTAGAACCAGCAACATCTGTCCGGCCTGGACGGTAAGATCAAGGATTACCGCCATAGCGCAAGCACCAACAGCAACGCGACGAGAGCGACGAAGACGAGTGTCAGATATCGCCGTATGGTAAGAAACTGCAGCACATTAAGCCAATCGGCCGCGAGTCCGATGAAGCCTTCAATGGGCGCATAGAGCGTGTCCCACACCAGATCGCGAAGCTGAACCCGCAGGCGTGCCGGTCGGGTATCCCCGGGTGGCGGCATGGAGACTTGCTCGCGGGCGAGAAAGACCTGTGGCCCGAAGACGCGCCGGATCGGTTGCGCGAAACTGCCGGCCGTGTATTGGGTGGCTGGATTCGGATCCGGGAAACCGCAATCCCAGGCGGGCGCCCGTCGGACCTTGCGTGAAGCGAGACGGTGAATGGCTACCGCCGCAAATGTCGCTGAAGAGACGATGAATAGAAACACCAGAAGCCCATTATAGGAACTCCGCGCCTCGGCAATGGGTACAATGGACAACCAGGGTACCGCTGCCTGCGCCGGCATGCGCGCGCCAACCAGAGCTTGAGTGACCGGCGCCATCGCGTCGATGATGAAGCCGGGAAATATTCCGGCTAAGAGACACAGAGCCACGAAGGCGAACATTGTCGCCAGCGAGAAACGGTCGACTTCCTGGGCCCTCTCCGCCGCAGGCGACCGGCAGCGGCCGAGAAAGGTGATGCCGAAGGCTTTGACAAAACACGCCGCCGCGAGCGCTGCGGATAGCGCCAACATTGCGCCGACAGCGGGCACCAGTAGCCTCAGACCCCATTGTGGGAGTTCGGGGCTGATCAGGATTGCCTGGAAGGTTAGCCATTCCGAAACGAAACCGTTCAGCGGCGGCAGGGCGGAGATGGCGACGGAGCCTGCCAGAAAGGCAAAGGCCGTCAAGGGCATGCGATGGATCAGGCCGCCCAATCGTTCCATGTCGCGTTCACCCGTTGCCGTCAGCACGGCGCCCGCGCCGAAGAACAACAGGCTCTTGAACAGCGCGTGGTTAAAAACATGAAACAGCGCCGCCGTGAGGGCGAGTGCCGCCGCGGCGGCGAGCCCGTTCGCCTCGAAAGCGAGGGCAAGGCCGAGCCCGATGAAGATGATCCCGATGTTTTCAACCGTGTGATAGGCGAGCAGCCTTTTGAGATCGTGCTGCATTAAGGCATAGAGCACGCCCAGAACGGCGGTTGCGCCGCCAAGGGTGAGGACCACCGTGCTCCACCACCAGGCGGGCGGCCCCAAGAGATCGAAGACAATGCGAATGAAGCCATAGACGGCAACCTTGGTCATGACGCCGCTCATCAGCGCCGAGACGTGGCTCGGTGCCGCCGGGTGGGCCAACGGCAACCAGACATGAAGCGGGACAAGTCCTGCTTTCGAGCCCGCGCCTAACAGGATGAGGCCAAGAACAAGTCCTGAAATCCACGGCGCCGGCGTCCCCGCGCGAATCATGGCAAAGCCATAGTCCCCGCTTGGGCTGGCCAGAAGGCCGAAGGCAAGCAGTAGCGCCAAGGTGCCGAAACTCGCCATGACGAGGTAGATATAGCCGGCGCGCGTATTATCCTGTTCGCGGTGGTGAGACATGACCAGCGCCCAGGAGCTGAGGGACATGAATTCCCAACTCAGAAGGAAGGTATAGGCATCGTCTGCGAGCACCACCAGATTCATGGCGGCGAGAAAAGCCGGAAAGAAAGGTAACACCCGCGCCGGCGCGGTTTCGTGCCGGCCATAACCAAGCCCGTACAGGCTTGCTGCTGCACCGCCAAGGTTGACGACGACCAGGAACAATGCCGAAAGCATATCCAACCGGAAATTCGCGCCGAGCCACGGCAGCCCAAGCGGCAGCACAAGGGTCGATGCCGAAGTCGCTTTGCCAATGAGATGGGTGAGCGCGACCGTGAACGCCGTGGCGCAGACAACGAAACTCGCCATATAAACAACCCGCGTGGTCGCGGAAAGCCGTATCAAGGCTATCGCCAGGAATCCGATGGCAAGCAAGGCGGCGACGCACCACAACAGCACTAATGCAGCCGACATCGCGCCTCGCTCTCCACAGGCCCGAATATGGTTCGATCATTCAAATTGTTCAGTTGCATTCTGTTGTCACGCCTTCAGCCGAACGCCCCGCCCACCAGCGTGGCTGGCCGCGCCTTCCGCGATCAATTCGATGCCCGCCACGTCAAGTGCTGTGATCAACTTCATAAGCGAATCGACGTTACCCCGAATCATCGATTCGCTGCCCTCCATGCGTTGAATGGTCGGCACCGACAGCTCCGACAGCTCCGCGAGCCGACGCTGGTCGATGCCGAGAAGAGCTCTGGCGGCCCTCAACTGTGAGGCTGTTATCATAGGCCGACCTTATCAACCGTGAAATATGATAAAACAGCGTTGCAATATAACTATAAATGTGGAAAAGTCAATTATTAATGTATAAAACATCATTGTTGATGGGAAACGTCAGGTGCGTGTCATGGCGGACGAGCGCCTGGACGATATTGAGATCCATTCCGTCTCTACCGGTGCCATACAATTATGAATTGTGCGCAGGCTTGCCCGAAGAACCTCAATCCGGCAAAAGCCATTGCCAAGATAGAAACCATGATGGTGGAGCGACAGTTCTAAGAGAGGCCGTTTGAAATCCTGTGCTACTCGTTACCAAATGTACGGTCGTCGGCGGTTTGAATCACGCCAATGAATTCGCTTAGTCGTTCCAGCAATTTCCAGTGAGGCGAGGCGCTACAAAAAGCTCATGATCACGATAGCGGCATTCGAGAATGAATTTGGAGAAGTCGAAATCCTGAAAACCAGGGCGACCGGTTCGTATATCTATTTGCAGGGGGGCTGCTATCAAACCGAGATAGACGGTAACGGTGTGAGTCTAGCTTCGTATGTTCACGCGATCTACGGGTTACTCGCGCAAACCAAAGCCCGTGACGTTTTAATGGTCGGATGCGGAGGTGGCAGTTTAGGTACGATGCTTGCCAGGGCGGGTGTCCAAGTCACGATCGTTGACAATAATCCGGCGTCGTTCCAAATCGCCCGGGACCATTTTGGCCTTCCCGAAACGATTGATTGCCATATTGCCGATGGCAAGGAATTTCTACGTTCCACACGGCACTGTTATGATGCAATTGTGTTGGACGCCTATAAGGGCAATCGCATCCCGCATCATCTGTGTACGCCGAACTTCTTCCGCCTCGCTCAGTCGCGCCTCGATCAGTCTTGCGGTCGTCTTTTCGCGAATGTCCACGTGCTCCACGATCTAGACATGACGCCAGATCAATACGCCGCCACCGTAGGAAATGTCTGGAACGACGTGCGGCTCCTCGACATGCGCGGTGTCATCAATCGCAACGCACTTGTAGTGGCCGGCGACGTCAAAGGTCTTCGGAAACCCGCCCTTCTCGTGCCACCGCTGTCGGATAGCGAAGAAATTGCGATAAACCTTGATCGCATGAATTTCCGGTCTTGGCGTTTCTAGTGCGGAAATTGGCTTTGTGGCATATATGAGAATTCTTCCCGGACAACGGCTCGGGAAAGGGCTCAACGGGTGAATCGACAACGTTCGTGGTGGGTGTCGACCGCATGATCCTGTCGCAGGATCAGCCATCCGACACGCCGAACTTTCTGGACGGAAAGGTGATCGGGGAGGAGTTCGTAGGTGCAACGGCAACGATCTATGTCGAAACGACGGACGGCAAGGAAATCAAGGCGCAGAAAAGCCATGACGAAGTCGCGCATCTAGACACCAATATCGGAGCGCGGATCTATGCATCATGGCAGCTGGAAAGCGCGCATATCCTGCCAGGCGAGTAAAAATCACTAAGCCCTTTGCGACCCACCATGTGTACCTTATCGAAGAGCTCGCCATGGCAGTGTCAACTAAGGACATGGGGTCATCGCAGGGTGTCGGTCTGTGGAAACTTGGCGGCGGAAGCGGCGTCGATGATCGGCGCGGTTAATTGAGGAGGTCGAGATGACCACTAGGGAATGCGAGTTGTTTGCCAGGCGGGCAGTGTCAGAGCAAATCGGGTTGAGGTAGGCAGGTATGGTCCGTAGCCTCGATGGACGAACAATCCCTTCTGCGGCTTTGTCAGGCCAACGCCGATTAGGTTTAAAATATGATTCTAGGCGGTCCACGAACCGTGCAGAAAACTTGCAAATACCCGCAACCATTAGGCGATAGAAAAATGCCGAGAATTTTACGCTGACAGTGCCACCACGGACACCTTGTCCAGGCGCCAGCGCCATCGGGAATACGAACGATGATGAATGCGTCGTTTTTGATCTCCGCGGCCAACATCGGATCAAACCGGTTCCACCAAAACCGAACGGTCTCGTAGCAAATATCGAGGCCCAGTTCGAGGAGAAGATCCTCGACCTGCCGAAGCGACAGCGGATGACAGAAGTACATCATCACCGTGAGGCGGGTTACCTCGGGTGAATTATTGAAACGGTGGAAGGGATTACGCATCCGCGGAGGCTGAAGACCACCCTTACCAGCTTCAAGCTCGTTTAGTCTGATACCGCCGCTTGGTCCTCAAGTGAGTGAGGACCAAGCGGAAGTAACGGCTTGCGCAGGGGGCGTGGTGGGGCGAGGACCGGAATCGTGTGTCTGGCCGCTCGCTCCCGAGGGTCAATCTGGAGTTCGGCGTTCCGCCTACGCGGGATGATGCGCCGGTGTGCTTTCGGCGCGGCTGGTCCGCTCCGGCTGCGACACGATCTTCAGGACTGTAACCCTCTTCGGGCGCCCATCCGGTGCGGGATAAGTGATCGACTGTCCCTCCGAAAGGCCGATAAGCGCCGCACCGACCGGTGTCAGCACCGAAAGAGCATCATGATAGAAATCCCGGTCGCTGGGATACGCCAGCGTGACCACCTGATCGATCTCGCTATCGTCCATGCGAAACGCGACGCGCGAGCGCATCGTCACGATGTCGCCCGGGACATCCTTCTCGTCCACGATATGTGCCCGCATCAGCTCTCGCACCAGATACTCAACCGCCCTCCATGACCACGTCGTGGCGTGAAAGCCAAGCAGGTGTTGCAGCCTTCCGAGGTCCCAGTTCGTGACCTTGATGTCTGGCTGAGTGTAGGTCTGCGACAATTCGCTCGTTTCCATCTTGTCCTCCGCTCGTGATGCAGTGCATTTAACCTGATTGCGGCGACAATTCAGGCGCGCAATCGGCCGGTACTTAGATAGCCTAACGGTCACTTCGCCGAATGGGATTCATAGGTCGAACCGCCCATTCGCTTCGGGCTGATACAGGATTTCAACCACGGTCAGTTCCTTGGTCTGACCATCACGAGTGATCCATGACAGTGTTTCTCCCTCGATAAGGCCAATGAGTGCCGCGCCCGCCGGCGTCAGAATCGAAAGATTGCCGATCGAGATATCCTCTTGTCCAGGGTAGACGAGAGTGAACACGCGCGTCTTACCGGTCACTTCGTCGCGAACGGTCACGCGGGAGTTCATAGTGACGACATTGGGCGGAATTTTCGCCGGCTCGACGATCAGCGCGCGATCGAGTTCCTGCGCCAGTATGCGGCTGATTTCGATAAACGGACCGTCTTGACTCGCGGCAAGCATGGAGAGCCGTTCATTGTCCCGTTCCGTTAGAACAATCGATGCAGTTGTGTGATGCGTGGTCATCGCTCAATTCCATTCTTAGGGGTGGCCGGTGAGCCGGCCGTCCAGTCGTTTCACGTTCGACTTCCGCTGGATCAATCGACCCCGCATGTCCATGCCGGCGGATCGCTGGCCGGGAAGGAGTCGAAGGATGCCTGGTCGACGATATCGCGGGACACTGGCCGCACCGACTTTATTTGCTGAGTTCGTCCTTCGCCTGCGTGCGCAGGGCGCACCGCCACCTCATGGGCAGAGATGTGGCTGTGGGGTTCACCATTCCGAGTGGTATTCATGGCAGTCCTCCTCTATCGCTGACCTACCGGCTTGAACATGTGGCCAGACATAAATGTGCATCGCGGGGTCTCAGTGCGTCCAGGGTAGAAGCCGATCGTGACGGAAGTTGTCGGCGTAGCTCTTGGGCTGAACCTTGTGCCGGCGCGGAACCTCGACCACGTGTCGAAGTTCGCGTCGCTCGGCGAAAGCAACAGCCTCGTCCAAGGTAGTAAAACGCAGCTCAACCTGCTGCAGCGTATCTCTGGAACTCGTCCAGCCCATCAGGAAGTCGATTTCCGTGCGGTGTTGCGGTTCAAATGTGAGGAGCCAAGTCGACTCCCGGACCTGACCTGATTGCATGGGTGAACGTCCACGCTGGTATATGCGTGCCGTAGGCGTTCCCGGCGCGTGACGCCGCACGCCTCCAGCCGGAGTAAAACGCGTCCGGCTCACGGTTTCGGGTTCGCAAAGGGAGCGTTCCCCATTCTCGCGACGGGCGCCCTCGTCGACGATCCCGCGGCGCAATGGGGCCCAATCTTCGACGCGGATCGATTCCGCACGGTGCTTGGAAAGGGTCAACTGAGAAACAGTGTCGTGGCGCGTCATAGTAGGTACCTCTTCTGGAACTCGAGAGCCTGCTCCGCCGTCGGTGCTTGCTGACGGCGCGCCGCCTCACATCTCCGCCAACGCTCGAGAGCGCCATTCGGGTGACCGACTTTCATTCGCGGTGCGCTCGCGCGACGCGCGTACGTCCGGCGTCCAATCGACATTGATTTTGACGTCGTTCGCGGCGTCAGCTGATGTGTCCGGTGCCGTTGGCCGCGCGTCGGGGACACGGAGCCGATGTCGGGCGGGCACGAGAACCTCCTGCATGGCGTCTGAAAGCTGAACCACCGGATGGGTCGCCGAGAGGTCGCGGCCCCGGCTCAACACGGTGTCGACCACATCGCCGAGCCGACCAGGCTCAATGCCGATATCCCGCAAGAGCCGGTCCCCCAGCCGAGAAAGCTCGCGAATCGCCGCTCGCCACTCTCTCCTGACTCTCAGGCGCGCCAGTTCTCTCTTTCGCCCGGAAGTTGGCAACGGCGCGACCGGCACGGCACTGTGTGCAGCCGCGCGCGCGTACTCCGCAATCCGGTGGCGGGGGACGCCAATGTCAGCCAGCAATCGGTCGTCCAACCGATCCAAGGTGGACGCCGTGTGATGCTGCACGATCGCGCGCCGCTGGACCGCGAGGAAATAGCGAATGAGGGACTTCAAACGATGGAACCAGGTCATGTCACGTACTCTCATCAATCGAACCGGGCCACTTCAATCGGCTGCCGGCCGGGGGTGTCGTCGGTTCTCGAATCCGGCACGCGGTTCGGCCGCCAGACTTTGGTCGTCATGGACCAATCGGCGACGACGGTCGTCGGCCGTTGCGGCTAACCCAAGCGCACGACGGAACGTGTGACCGCGTTAGCGGACGTTCACGCCACGTCCCACGGACAGGTCGTCGGAAATGAGATTTCTACTTGGGAGTTTTTGAGATGCCCCGAGCCGGCAGGAAGGCGTTTGCGAATCCTATGCCGAACTCGGGGGCGTGCCATCTGCGGGCAGGCACCCCGATCGTCGAAGAGCAGCGAATGTGTGTGCGACGATTGTCATGGTTTCTTGTATATGTGGTTCTGAAAATGGAAGTCAAGCTTGGCGCACGGCAAGACGATCGACTGACGCGGCCTCAATGGCCGGCGAAGATCACTGAAGAGTCTGGATGTCCTATGCCAGCCCGAAGCAAACGGTTTGGATCTTGGCCAAGCCGCCTATCGGTGAGCTACAATTGGACCGAATATGAACCAAAACTGACATTGAAAGGATGGCGGGTGCTCTGGCTAACACACCCGCGGGGTTCCGCCACGACCCGCCCCATCTCGTCACGCACTTACCGAAAGGGCGACCTGGCGAATACTGTCGATGGCGGGGTTGAGTAAATCCGGATCGGCCTCGATTGGATAGACAATATACGCGGGAAGTGCGAATACCGGAGCATTGCCAAGGGCCGTCAATCGGCCGTCTTCGAGATAAGGATGGACGAGTCGGGCCGGGAAATATCCCGAGCCACCGTTCTCGAGAATGTGATGTAGCCCCAGCCAACCGATATTGGCCGTAAGTCCCGGCCCGATGTAATCCGGGTAGCCGACGCTGTGCTTGGCATAGAACTCCGGTCCCCAGTCGATGTAGACGTAACCGGGTCCGGGCTCTGGGGCGCCGCGGGGGTCCGTCGACACTAGGACCAGCCTCTCCTCCAATAGGGTCTCGACCCTGAGGCCGGGCCGGCTTTGCGGGGTGTACATGACCCCGATATCGATCCGGCCTTCGACCAGGCCCTGCATGAGATCGGCCTCGAACCCGATCTCGGCGCGGACGGCAATATCGGGCGCCCGTTGCTGCATCAATGGGAGCCATCTGAGCAGGAACTGTTCCCACAATCCGAAACGGCCGCCGATAGTAAGGGCGGCGCGGAAGCCTCTGGGGATTCCAACATCGTGCCGTGCCTGCTCGACAGTGCGAACCAAAGTCGAGGCGTGCTTCTGGAACTGCTGGCCGGCCGGCGTCAGTGTCGTCCCGGCCTTGTTGCGTACAAACAGCCGGCACCCAAGATGCTCTTCCAGCGAATGAACGCGCGCGCTCACCGTCGATTGGGTCACATGCAGCCTTTCGGCGGCGCTGATGAAGTTTCCCGCTGCGACCACGGTCAGGAAAGTTCGGGCAAGTTCCGTGTCCAAGGGCCGACCTCGGCTATCTGCTGGCAAATATAGTATTGATATAATCGATATAATAAACAAAAATTGATCGTTTGTCTAATGTAACACTGTTTCCTACCTTAGAGCCAGACGACGAACCACACAGGGTTTGGTCGAAAGAGCGCTAAGCGATGACGAACTTCCTGAAGCATAACTCGTGGTTTCGGCTGGTCGGGGCGTTCGCAGCCCTAATCGATCTCGGCCTATTGACGAGCTGATTGTTCGATAGTGGCACCGCGGGTGCCTCGTCGGAGCCGGAGGGGACGCGCCGTGACTGTAGACCTCGCACTGACAGTCTTTGATTGGTGCGCCGCCATCGTGGCGGTCCTGTGGAGCGGCGCGATGGTGACCGCATGGATCACCGGCCAGCTGGACAAATACGAGCCGAACCAGCCCGCCGCGATCAAGCCAAAGGAGCCAATAAATGAACCTCACTCTGCCGATGCTTCCATACCCGGACGACGCCTTGGAACCGCATATCTCGCGCGCGACGCTGAAGATCCATCATGGCAAACACCATCGGGCTTATGTGGAGAAGGCCAAGGCGCTGGCAAAGGAACTGCGTCTGGACGACCAACCGCTCGAATGGATCATACAACAGACCGCCAAAGAGGATCGCCACCGCGCCCTGTTCAACAATGCGGCGCAGGCCTGGAACCACGCCTTTTACTGGCGCTCCCTCGTGCCGAACGGCGGCGGCGCGCCCACCGGCGAGATCGGCAAACGGATCGACAGCGATCTCGGCGGCTATGACACGTTTGCCCAGCAATTCGCGGACGCCGCCGTTGGGCAATTCGGCAGCGGCTGGGCTTGGCTTGTGCTTGACGGCGACAAGCTCCGGGTTACGGCCACCTCGAACGCCGACACACCGCTCGCTCACGGCCAGACGCCGCTGCTTGGTATCGATGTGTGGGAACACGCCTACTATCTCGACTATCAGAACCGCCGGGCGGATTACGCGGCCGGGGTTATCGAGCACCTGATCAACTGGGACTTCGCCAACCGAAACCTGAGCCGCCGGAAAGCGTCGGCAAGCGTGCTCCAGCCGCTTGTCGAAGGTGCCCGGACGAGCACCGGGCTCTGACCGCCGAGAGCAAGGGCCATGGCAGTCACGGAAATGCCAACCGGAATCCTGCGTCCCGTAGACCATCCGACCGGATGGCGACGCTGGGCCTATTCGACCAACCACAAAGACATTGGCACGATGTATATCGTGCTGTCTATCTCGGCCGGACTTCTCGGCAGTCTACTGTCGGTCGCCATGCGCACCGAATTAGCCGAGCCGGGACTGCAGATCTTTACCGACCCACAGCTCTTCAACGTCTTCGTCTCGGCGCACGGCCTGATCATGATCTTCTTCGTGCTGATGCCGGCGCTCATCGGCGGCTTCGGCAACTGGTTTGTGCCGCTGCTGATCGGTGCGCCCGACATGGCGTTTCCGCGGCTCAACAACATCAGCTTCTGGCTTCTGATTCCGTCGCTCGCCCTCCTGGTCGCGTCGATGTTCACCGGCACGGGGGCGGGGACGGGCTGGACTCTCTATCCGCCGCTCAGCAACCTGGGGCACCCGGGGCCCGCCGTCGATATGCTGATCTTCGCGCTGCATTTGGCCGGCGCGTCGTCGATCCTCGGCGCTATCAACTTCATCACTACGATCTTCAACATGCGCGCCCCAGGCATGGTCCTGCACAAGATGCCGCTGTTCGTTTGGTCTATGCTGGTGACTGCGTTCATGATCCTGCTCGCCCTGCCGGTCCTCGGTGGCGCCATCACCATGCTGCTGACCGATCGCAACTTCGGCACGGCGTTCTTCATGCCCGCCGGTGGCGGAGATCCGCTCCTGTTCCAGCACCTCTTCTGGTTCTTTGGCCATCCCGAGGTCTACATTATGATTCTGCCCGGATTCGGGATTATCAGCCATGTCGTATCGACATTCTCCAAGAAGCCGATTTTCGGTTACCTCGGCATGGTCTACGCGCTGGTCGGGATCGGATTCGTCGGCTTTCTGGTGTGGGCCCATCATATGTTCACGGTCGGGTTGGCCGTCGACACGCGCGCCTACTTCGCCGCGGCCAGCATGGTCATCGCCGTCCCCACCGGGATCAAGATTTTCAGTTGGATCGCGACCATGTGGGGCGGCTCGATCGAATTCAAGACCCCAATGCTGTTCGCGATAGGCTTCATTCTGTTGTTTACCATCGGCGGCGTGACCGGCGTGGTCCTGGCCAATGCCGGCGTCGATATCGTGCTGCACGATACCTACTACGTCGTTGCGCATTTCCACTACGTGATGTCGCTCGGCTCGGCCTTCGCCATCTTTGCCGGATTCTACTACTGGATCGGCAAGATGTCCGGCCGCCAGTATCCGGAGATGTTGGGCAAGATCCATTTCTGGCTGACCTTCGTGGGTGTCAATCTGACGTTCTTCCCGATGCATTTTCTCGGCCTTGCCGGCATGCCGCGCCGGATCGCGGATTATCCGGATGCGTTCGCGAATTGGAACCTGGTGGCCTCGATCGGCAGCTACATTTCCCTCGCCGGTTTTCTGGTATTCCTGCTTTTGGTCTGGCGGACCCTGGCCGCGGGCAAGCGTTGTCCCGCCAACCCCTGGGGCGCGGGCGCGACGACCTTGGAGTGGACTCTGCCGTCGCCGGCGCCGTTCCATACGTTCAATGAGCTGCCGGACCTGACGGGCGAGGGAACGGTATCCGCGGGTGCGGCACCGCGGAGCAGCTAAAGGCGGAGGCTTTCCATGACAGCATCCAAGACGATCGATACATCCCAATACCTTGCCCATCGAGGCTGGATCGACGGAGCGACCTATCGAAAGTGGTACGCGCAATCAATTGACGATCCGCAGAAGTTCTGGGCCGAGCATGGCAAACATATCGACTGGGTCAAACCCTACAGCAAAGTGCGGGATGTGAGCTACGGCCCGGACGACGTTCACATCCGCTGGTTCCACGACGGCACGCTGAACGCGTCCTACAACTGCCTTGATCGGCACCTCGACAAGCACGGGAACCGGACCGCTATCATCTGGGAGGGCGATGATCCGGCGGATCATAGGAAGATCACGTATCGCGCCCTGTACGAGGCCGTCTGCCGCCTGGCCAATGGATTGAAGGCCCTGGGCGTTGGAAAAGGCGACCGGGTGACGATCTATCTTCCGATGATTCCGGAGGCGGCAATCGCGATGCTCGCCTGCGCGCGGATCGGCGCGATCCACTCCGTGGTCTTCGGCGGGTTCTCGTCGGACTCGCTGGCCAACCGTATCCAGGACTGTGGCTCGACAGTCGTGATAACCGCCGACGAGGGATTGCGCGCGGGCCGCAGGATTCCGCTAAAGAGCAATGTGGACAAGGCGTTGAAGTCGTGCCCGGCGATCGAGAAATGCATCGTCGTCAAGCGGACCGGCGGCGACATCCCGTGGGATGCCGAACGCGACGTCCGGTACGAGGACCTGGTCGCTACTCAATCGGCCGACTGCCCGGCCGAGGAAATGGGTGCCGAGGACCCGCTGTTCATCCTCTATACCTCGGGCTCGACCGGTAAGCCGAAGGGCGTATTGCACACGACCGGGGGCTATCTTGTCGCCTGCGCCATGACTCACCGTTACGTTCTCGATTACCACGAGGGCGATGTCTACTGGTGCACCGCGGATGTCGGCTGGGTTACGGGGCACAGCTACATTGTCTACGGGCCGCTCGCCAACGGCGCGACGACGGTCATCTTCGAGGGTGTGCCGACCCACCCGAGCCCGTCGCGGTTCTGGGAGGTCTGCGACAAGCACGGGGTCACCATCTTCTACACCGCGCCGACGGCGATCCGCGCCCTGATGCGCGAGGGGGACGGCCCGGTCAGGACGACCCGTCGCGCGTCGATCCGCCTGCTTGGTTCCGTCGGCGAGCCGATCAACCCCGAGGCCTGGCTCTGGTACTACAACGTCGTCGGCGAGGGGCGCTGCCCCGTCGTCGACACTTGGTGGCAGACCGAGACCGGGGCGATCTTGATCGCCCCCATCCCCGGCGTGACGGAGCTCAAGCCCGGCTCCGCGACGAACCCGTTTTTCGGTGTGCGGCCCGTGATCGTCGACAACGACGGCAACGAAATCACAGGCCCCGGCGAGGGCAACCTGTGCTTGATCGACGGCGGGCCAGGTATGATGCGGACGGTCTTCGGCGACCCCCAACGTTTCGTCGACACCTATTTCAGGGCATTCCCGGGCAAGTACTTCACGGGCGACGGTTGCCGGCGAGACGAGGATGGCGACTATTGGATCACCGGCCGGGTCGACGACGTGATCAACGTCTCCGGCCACCGCCTCGGGACGGCCGAGATCGAGAGTGCCCTCGTCGCCCATCCGACGGTCGCGGAGGCCGCCGTGGTCGGCTATCCGCACGACCTGAAGGGCCAGGGCATCTATGCCTATGTCACCCTGAAGGCCGGCGAGGAACCGACTGCGGAATTGCGCAATGCGCTCGTGCACTGGGTCCGCAAGGAAATCGGGCCGATCGCCAGTCCCGACCTCATCCAGTGGGCGTCGGCGTTGCCCAAGACCCGCTCCGGCAAGATCATGCGGCGGATCCTGCGCAAGATCGCGGAGAATGACTTCGCCAATCTGGGCGATACATCAACGCTGGCCGATCCTGCCGTCGTCGATGGTTTGGTCGTGTCGCGTAAGGGGATCGATTCGGCGACATAGCGGCCGATCGGTGACAAATGAGGGGAGCGATGTCTCGCGCTGGACCAGAAATGACCATACTGGACGACATCCTGTACTTGGACCTCGGCGATGAAATCAACGATCCTGTCCTGCGGGACACGGCGGCGTGCATTCAGGAAATCACACCCGCCATTGATCAGCTATCGCAGCGGTATGGTGCCGGCTCGACTATGGCGGCGCTGATCGAGATCGCGGTCAATTTGGCGATCGACTGCGGCGATCCGGCCACGATCGCCACTGCATTGCGTCGGAACGCGGAGATGCTCGATGTCGAAGCTCATATCCGCCACAGCACCAGTGCCTTGTAACGGTATCGTCAAACCAAGGAGACGACATATGCCGCTTGATCATTGCACCTATTTGGAACATCGCGACGTGAAAAGCCCCGCCTCTTTGGACGGTACCGAAAGACGAACCGCCGTAGCTGTCCGCAACCAAAATGGTCCAACACGTTGCAGTCCAAGCGCAGTCTTGCGTCGGAACAATCCGCCTTGCACAGGCGAAAAGCTCTCTTCCACGCCCGAAGTCGCCGCGGAGACGGAGCGGATACGCCGCGGCTCGAATATTGACTCACGT